>VGYQ01000009.1 GCA_016872915.1 Planctomycetota bacterium
CTGGATGGACGCGTTAGTCTAGCGAACGAGTGAAGCGTTCTGCAGAGGGCCATGAAAGAGGACTCGATGGCATCCTGCTCGTGGACAAGCCCATCGGCCCCACAAGCATGCGCGCGGTCGAGCGCGTGCGCCGCGCGGCGGGCGGGGTGCGCTGTGGACATGCGGGGACGCTCGATCCGCTGGCGAGCGGGCTGCTCGTGATTGGGCTTGGGTCATGCACGAAGCAGTTGAGTCAGTGGATGGCGGGTGACAAGCGGTATGAGAGTGTGATGGATTTGTCGGCGTTCACGGCCACGGACGACAGTGAGGGAGCGATGGAAGTTGTGGAGGTGGCGCTGCCGCCCTCGCGTGCGGTGGTCGAGAGTGCCGTGCGTTCGTTCGTGGGAGAGATCATGCAGGCGCCGCCTGCGTTCAGCGCGGTCAAGATTGCCGGCCGGCGTGCGTATGACTTGGCCAGGCGCGAGGTGCGTGCGGGTGGCGATGCGGGGTCGGTGCAGCCGCAGGCGCGCGCCGTGCGTGTGCATGGGATTGATGTGGTCGCGTGGGAGTGGCCGCTGCTGACGGTGCGGATTCACTGCGACAAGGGTTTCTATGTGCGCAGCCTCGCGCGTGATCTTGGGAGGGCGCTTGGCACGGGCGGGTTCTGCCGATCGATCCGCCGAACCTGGAGCGCACCATTTCGAGTGGAGGATGCGCTGGCGCTCGATGCGCTGCCGCAGCGGTTGCTGCAGGAACACCTGCGTGCGGCGCCAGAGGTTCAGGGCTGAGCGGCGGTGCTGCGCGCGGCTTTGCTGGCGGCGCGTGCGGCTGCATCGGCGCGGATCGACTGCAGAATCAGGATCGCCATGCCGATCAGGAGAACGACATCGGCGATGTTGAAGACCCACGGGAAGATCTCGCGCGATCCGCCAGGCCACGAGAGATTGAACGGCAGATCGCGGCGCGGCAGCATGTGGAGGAAGTCACGCACGGCGCCGAATGTGATGCGGTCGTAGAGGTTGCCGATGCCACCTGCGAGGACGAGACCGAGTGCGACGTGTGCCAGAGTGGAACGCGCACGCGTCCAGAACGCGAAGAGGAAGAGACCAACTGAGACCGCCACCACGGTGAGCACAATGAACATGCCGCGTGCGTTCTGCCCGATGCCAAAGACGGCGCCGTGGTTGACCACGAGATGGAAGTCGAGCAGGTCGGGCGAGAGGACACGAATGCCGCTGTGCCATGGCAAGCGGTAAGAGGGGTCTGCCACGACTTCACGCGGCGCAAGGATGATGGGGTCGCCCGCGACCGTGGCGAAGGCTGCGTGCTTGCTCCAGAGATCCGCGCCGAGCGCGAGCGCCCACACGCAGAGCAGCACGGCCCACGCACGCGGCGAGCGCCACGCAGGGCCGTCGGCGTTCACACAAGACCCCTGCTCTTCTCCATGATCCGCTCGGACTCGACCGTGTACTTCGCCCATGGCTTTGCATCGAGTCGCCCTTTGGGAATGGGCTTGCCTGTCATGAGGCAGAGACCGTAGGTGAGGTCCTTGATGCGTGCGAGCGCGTCGTCCACTTCCCGGACGATCTCGCGGTCGTGCTGCGCGAACTCCAACGCGAAACCCTGCTCGAATGTGTCGGTACCGATGTCCGCCATGTGCAGCGGCATCGTGGAAAGGCCGCCGTCGCTGCTCTTGAGCGCTTCACGTTCCGTGTCATCCACGCGATCCACAAGCTCCGTGCGCAGTCGAAGCAAAACATCGTGGTAGCGGTCGAGATCTCGCGCAGACAGCTTCGTCTTTCCAAGCTTGAGTGGGGCCGGCTCCTGCTCCACCGCGGGCGCGGCCTTCGGTGCCGCCTTGCGCTTGGCGACCTTGATTCCCTTCATGGAGAGAACGCGCACACGGCGACCATTGATCACCACGAAGCCGGCAGGCGCCTTCTGCGTGCTTGCCGCCTGAACGGCGGCTTCTGCAACGGATCGCGCATTGGCAAAGTCGATCTTCTTGCGTGTCTCTTTTGGCTTCTCGCCCGCGCGCGGTGGCTTTGCCTTCGGGCGCTGCTTCGCAATGACTGGCGGCGGCGCGCCCTTGGAGCGCTTGGGCGGCGGCGGTGGCGGGCCCACGATGCTCTCGGGCATCTCGTACACCTTTTTCGGCGGCGGCAGTTTGGTCAGCTGCGGTGCGGTGGGCGGTGCCTGCTTTTTGGCGATGAGCGTGGGCATCGGCTTCGATCCCCCGACGGTCTTGCCGCCCGACTTCCCTGATGCC
This sequence comes from Planctomycetota bacterium, assembly GCA_016872915.1. GTDB lineage: Bacteria > Planctomycetota > Phycisphaerae > Phycisphaerales > SM1A02 > F1-60-MAGs104. The sequence goes on from VGYQ01000009.1 coordinate 2,249, forward strand.
TTGCCAGCCGCCTTGGCGGCCTTTTTGTCCTTCTCACGATCCTTGCCACCACGGGCCATCGAACGAGATGCGGCTTTTTTCTTTGCTGCCACGCGTGGGTCCTCCTGGTTCGACTCCAACAGCGCTGCCATTCTGCGCTCGGTCGACAGACCTTCGATCTTATCGAAATCACGCCAAAAAGTCAATGCGTTGTCACGTCACGACGCATCCGCGCGTGGTGCACTTCGCAGTCTTCCTTCAGCGCGGAGCACCGATTCGGCGGAACTTCTCGTAGCGCTGCGAGAGCAGTGTTTCGGTGTCGATCTTTGTGAGGTGCGTCAACTGCTCGACGATCCATGCCTGAAGCGCCTGCGATGCGGCGCGCGGATTTCGGTGCGCGCCGCCCACGGGCTCACGGATCACCGCATCCACGAGGCCGTTTGCAAGATTGTCCTTTGCCGTGAGTGCCAGCGCCTTCGCGGCCTGTGGATTGGTGCGCTCGTTCGCCTCCTTCCAGAGGATTGCCGCGCATCCCTCGGGCGAGATCACGGAGTACCACGCGTTCTCCATCATCGCCACGCGATCGGAGACCGCGATGCCGAGCGCGCCGCCCGATCCGCCCTCGCCGATGATGATCGACACGATTGGCGTGCGCATGCGACTCATCTCACGGAGGTTGACTGCGATCGCCTCTGCCTGTCCGCGCTGCTCGCTATCGATGCCTGGGTACGCGCCCGGCGTGTCCACGAGCGTCACGATCGGCAGTCGGAACTTCTCCGCGAGACGCATCTTCAGCAGCGCCTTGCGGTAGCCCTCTGGGTTGGCGCAGCCGAATCTGCAGGCAATGCGTTCAGGCGTGGTGCGCCCCTTCTGGTGACCAACAAGCAGCACCTTGAACGCCCCCAGCCGAGCGAAACCCGTGACGATCGCGGGGTCATCCGCAAAGCGGCGGTCGCCGTGCAACGGGCAAAAGTCGCGGCAGATGAGGTCGACATAGTCGAGCGTCTGCGGCCGCGCAGGGTGCCGAGCCACGCGGACCGTTTGCCAGGGGGTGAGTTCGCGGTAGGTCTTCTCCAGGACGGTGGTGTGCGTGGCGCGCAGCGTCGCCATTTCGTCAGGTGCCGCCGTAGCGGATGCCTCGAGCGCTGCGATCTGCCGTTCCACCTCGGCCACGGGCTGCTCAAAATCAAGCAGCGCGACCGACCCAATCGAGTTCTGGGTCATAGGCGAATGGTACCACCCATGCTATTGTTGGCGTATGGCTGAAACAGTTGCGGTGGTTGGTTTCGGCAGCATGGGAACCGCGCTCGTGAAGGGCTGCATGCGTGCGTCGGTCTACACCGCGAAACAGTTCACAATCGTCGATCCTGATCCGGAGGCCCGCGAACGCGCCATGCAGATTGGCTGCAACGCGACGGCCGACCTCGGGTGTGCGACGGATGCCGACATCGTTGTGTTGGCCGTGAAGCCGCAGTCGTTCCCCGACGTCGCAGCAAGCATCGGACTTCTCAAGCCAGGCACGCTAGTCATCTCCGTGATGGCTGGCGTTTCCACCACCCGTCTGACTGAAGCCTTCGGCGCAGGCATTCACACGGTGCGCTGCATGCCGAATGTGGCAGCACAAGTGGGGCTTGCAGTCACGACCTATGCGACCGTCACCGAGTGCTCCGATGCCAACCGCGCGCGGGCACTTCGCGTGCTCGGGTCCATCGGTTCGACCGTGGAGATTTCAGAGCATCTCTTTGACGCAGCAACCGCGACGAGCGGATCGGGCCCCGCATACCTCTTCCTCTTGGCGGAGTCGATGATCGAGAGCGCGATGCGTCTGGGCTTCGACCGCCCGACGGCCGACCGACTCGTGCGCCAATCACTGCTTGGCGCATCCACGCTGCTTGCGCGTGGTGACCGCAATCCCGCGGAACTCCGGGGCATGGTGACCAGCCAAGGCGGCACGACGAGCGCAGCGATGGCAGTGTTTGAGTCGCATGGGTTCCAGTCCATGATGCACAACGCGCTGCGTGCTGCGCGGGATCGTGGACGTGATCTTGCGGCGACTGCCGCGCGGCAGTCCGCTCCCCCGCCTGCTGTCACGGGCGGCACATGAAAGCCCACTCGACTGACGGCGGCCTCGCCGTGGATGTCGATGGCGTTCGCAAGAACTACGGCCGCCGCATCCGAGCACTCCAGGGTGTTTCGCTGCATGTCGCGCCCGGCGAAATCTTCGGCCTGCTTGGACCAAACGGTGCGGGCAAAAGCACGCTCGTGAAAGTGCTCATGACACTCGTGCGCGCCGACGAAGCGCGGGGATCCGTGCTCGGGCATCCCGTGGGGTCATCTGCGGCGCTTGAAGGGATTGGCTATCTGCCCGAACACCATCGTTTCCCTGCGTTCCTGACCGGACGGCAGGCGGTCGAGTTCAGCGGCGCCATGTCGAAGGTGGACCGTCCCACGCGCAAACGACGCGCCGCTGAACTCCTCGACCGAGTCGGCCTGGGATCGTGGATGGACCGCAAACTCGGCTCGTACTCAAAGGGCATGAAGCAGCGCGCTGGACTCGCTGCGGCGCTCGTGAACGATCCAAAGCTGGTGGTGCTCGACGAGCCGACCGACGGCGTCGATCCAGTCGGTCGTCGCGAAATCCGCGATCTGCTCGTGGAGATGCGGGCCGAAGGACGAACAGTGCTGCTGAACTCGCACTTGCTGTCGGAGGTCGAAGGCGTCTGCGACCGCGTCGGCATTCTGGTGCAGGGTCGGCTGGCTGCGCAAGGCACGATCGACGAACTGACGGCATCGAGCCGCCGCTACGAGATCGTCATCGCTGGGGAAGCACCTGTTTGGTGCGATGCGGAAACGCGCATCGAGCGCGTCCCCGCTGGCACGCTGCAGGGCGTTGGCATTGCAGGCGCCGCCACACGACTGATGTTCCTCGGGCTCGATGCACATGGCGCGCAGCCACTGCTCGATCGACTCCGCGCCGAAGGGCGAACGGTGGTCTCCGTGCAGACCGTGCGCGAGTCGCTCGAGGATCTCTTCCTGCGCGCCGTCACCGATCCGTCCACGGGTCTCATCCTCAAGCCAGGTGCGGCGCGATGACCCAGACAGCCGCGATCTTTCTCAGCGCCTACCGCGAACTCAGTGCGCGGCGCCTCTTCTGGCTCGCGCTTGTCATCAATGTGCTCGTGGTGGCCCTCTTCGCGTCTCTTGGCATCAACGAGCAAGGCATCAGTTTCCTTGGGTGGACCTTCGATAGCCCCTTCTACAACAGCACCACAACCTCGCCCGAAACTTTCTACAAGTCGCTCTTTGTTGCGCTCGGCGTGGACTGGTGGCTCGGGCTGATCGCCACGCTGCTCGCGCTCGTGACGACATGCGGCATCATCCCCGATCTGGTCGCGCCAGGCTCGATCGATCTGCTGCTGGCCAAGCCCATTGGCCGCGCGCGCCTCTTCCTCACGAAGTATGCGACTGGGCTGCTGTTCGCAGCCCTGCAAGTCACCGTCTTTTCACTCGCCAGTTTTGCTGCGATTGGTCTGCGCGGCAATGTGTGGGAATGGGGCCTCTTCCTCGCGGTGCCCATCGTTACCTTCTTTTACAGCTTGCTCTACTGCATCTGCGCCCTCGTGGGAATGCTGACCAAATCATCGGTCGCATCACTGATCCTGACGCTGCTGGCATGGACAGTCATCTTCTCGGTGAACCTTTCCGAGTCGATTGTGGTGGCGGGTCGAATCGCCAACTCACTCGAGACCGTCGCGATCGAGAAGGAACTTACGGCGGGCGTGACAGAGGATGGATCCGAGCCGCTTGAGGAGAGCGATTTGGAAACGCTGCGGTCGGATCTGCAGAGGGCGAAGGACAATCGCGTCGACTGGGACCGCGCGTACTTCTGGTTCCACGGCATCAAGTCGTTCGTGCCCAAAACAGGTGACACGCTCGAGCTGCTCGATCGTTGGCTGCTCGCATCTGCTTCCATGCCCACGCGCGACCCTGATTCGGAGCGCGGACCGCAGCGCGCATTCGGTCCGCGCCGCGTGAAGCGAGGCGAGTACGAGCGCGCACTCAAAGAGGAGGAGCGTTCACGCTCGATCGCGTGGGTCCTTGGGACAAGCGCCGCATTCGAGGCGGGAATCCTGCTGCTTGCGACCGTTGTCTTTGTACGGCGCGATTACTGAGCGCGGCGCGCGGGCTTCTTGCCCGTTGCTGGCGCTTTCGGGGCATCCCTCGCCGGCAGCGGGAACTGCGAAACATAGTCAGGCTTCAGGAAGAAGTAATAGAGCGTTCCCTCGGCATACTGACCGCCCGCGAGAATCTCTGCGCTCGGACCGATGCCCATGAAGATGTCCGCGCGCCCAGGTGCGCGGATCGCACCGCCCGTGTCCTGATCGAGCATGAAGCGCTTGAACACCGTCTTGGATGAGCCGTAGGTGGCGCCCATGGTGTCGACGAATGTGACGCCGCCGGGCGGATACACGCTCTTGTCCGTGGCAAGCGACGCCTGATCGGTCACCTTGACGCCGAGGCTGCCTGCGGGCCACGTCTTGCCGTCGTATTCCTGGAAGAACACGAAACGGTTGTTCATATTGATGTAACGCTCGACTGTCGTCGGATCTTTCTCGTAGAGCCGGCGCACCGCCGTGAGACTGAGTTGATCCTCAGGGATCAGTCCCGCTTTCATGAGGCTCGTGCCCAGACCGACGTACTCGCCGTCGGTCGCGCCCGCGTAGCCGATGAACAGGATGCGTCCGTCGGTCAGCGTCAACTTGGCGCTGCCGTTGATCTGCACGATGTACGCATCGAGTGCGGTCGGGAACCACGCGAGTTCAAGCCCCTTCAGCATCCCGCTCGATTCGATCTCGGCGCGGTTTGGCCAAGGTTCGACTGAACTCTCGGACACTCGGCGACCGAGCGCCTTGCCCGTGACGGGATCGGTCTCGAGTTCCTTCGGTCGTCGGTACACGGGGAAGTCGAAGCCGGGCTGTCGAGTCAGGCTCGCGCGGAACTCCGGCGCGAAGTAACCGGTGAACAGCACGCCACCTTTGCCATTCCATCCCTTGGTCTGGTAGCAGTCGAACATCTGCTTCAGTGCTGCTGTGAACGCGTCCGCGTTCCCGCTGTCGGTCAGCACCTGTTGGAACGCCATGATGCTTGCGGATGCCTGATCCCATGTGGCGACATCGGGGAAGGGAAACATTTGCGGAAATCGGGTGCGGCTCGATGGCGCCTCGAACCACTTCTGGCTCTGCATGAGCGCCTCGGTGAGATACGCGTCGCGCCCATCCCACGCCTTCGTGAGGTCGGGCCACGGCTCCTCTGGCCCGAGTTTGCGAAGCGCGCACTCGCCGGGCCCGAGCGGGCGGGCGAAGTCAGCGGTGGGTGCGGGCGGTGGCGGCGTCTCGCAGCCTGAAAGCAGGGCGAGCGTCAGGGTGGCAAGAATGGATGTGTGGTGGATGCGTCCGTGCATGGGGAAAGATGATATGGGCTTGTGGTGCGTGATTTCGTCCCGACTGCGCTATCATCGGCAGATGGAGGTAAATGCCATGACCACTGCTCAGACGTTCTTACTCGCTTGGGGATTCTCGGGATGGGAACTCGCCATCATCCTGGTCATCGGGCTGCTGATCTTCGGCCGCCGCCTTCCAGAGCTTGGACGTTCCGTTGGAAAGACGATCGTCGAGTTCAAGAAGGGGCTCGCCGGCATTGAGTCGGAGGTCAACAACTCTGCGAATTCGTCCTCGGCCTCACCGCCCTCGGCGCTGCCTGCGGGCGACCGATCCGGCAACGTTGCGGCGAAGGATCCGCTTCAGACACCGAAGAACTGACTTTCTCGGGCTTCCTTTCCAGGGGCACCTTTCGGGGGCAGGGCGGAGCGGGAGAATTTTCGGCCGATTTCGGCGAGGGGAGCTGCGTCTATCTATGTTGCCCTCGGCATGACGGCAGTCATCAAACGGGGACGAGCCGCCGCGAGCCACGTTCGGTCTTTGGCGATTCTTTCGCCTTTCTCAAGGGGGATCTCATGATGTCAGCCGATTTGTCCGCGGGTGGTTCTGTCGGATTGTGGGAGGTTCGTCGTGTCCGTTCGACTGCTGCAAGCAGTCCCCAAAGCACACGCACGGGCCTGCCGCCGAGTGGGCGGTGGATGTGCCCGCGCCGCGTGGTAGCAAGTGCTGTACTGGCACTTTGCGCCTTCTGTTTGCCAAGTGAGGCAAAACCGCTGCAAGGCGTGCCGATCGCTCCGCCCTGCCCAAGTCTTGAGTGGCTCTGCGACAAGCCTGTGCCCGAAACCGAGGATCCTATTGCGCAACTCTGCCAGTGCGGTCCGGGCGAATGGGTTCGCCATCGACGTTCGCCGATCGTGAACCCCATCTCAGTGCAGGAGAACTTTGGCCGCATCAACGAACAGTTCGTCACTTGGCGCTGGTCGCGCTGCCGTTCCGCTGACCCCTCGGAAGCATCGGCAACCATAGCGCTGCATGGGCAAAGCACCTTCTGGCATGCAGGCACGCGAACAGACACGGCGTTCTCAAACTTCTCTGGCGGCTTCCATGAACGCTGGCTCGGCACCCTGCCGGCCTGTCCGCGACTCTGTCTGCTCAGTGCATCGGGCGGCGGCAGCGTCACGATCGGGGTTTCCTGCGCGGCGCGGCAAGGTTGCTCATCGACCGCTGGTGGCACATGCACGGGCAGTGCATCGAGCCGGGGCGATGCCAAGGCAACGATCGAATCAACCGCCATCCAAGCGTCCGCGCAGTTCAACTCCAGCGAAAGCACCACCGTGATTCAAGGCAATGTTGGCGTCCAACTGCCCATCTCGACAGCCTCGGTGGAGGGCAGCCTCTCGGCAGAGGGCAGTTGGCAAGTGCATGGCGAGGGGAGCGCTGTGGGTGTGCTCGCGTTCTCGGTGAAGCCCGACCGTACCTACTGCGCGATGACGAATCTGCCTGTCAACGCACAGTGGTCGGGGGCGGCTGCCGTCGCAATCGCTGTTGGTGTGGATAGCAACGGAGCTGCGAGCGCGTCGGCGTCCGCATCGATCTCACTGTCGATCCAGTGAGTGTGCATGCTGCAGGAACTGCACGCGCTTCCACATCAAGAGGCGACGAGATGCTCGGGAAGATCCACACGGACACATGCAGTCACCGCCCGCCAGGATCGGTGGTTCGGCTGACTGGCTTGGCTCGGGCGGGCTGGCCCCTGTCACGGTTGACGAGGGGGCTGGCCCTGCCCGCAGCGTGCGCATCTGCAATGACTTTCGCGGCTCTGGCGGGGCGGACGCATGCTCGCTCGCCGGAGTGTCGGCTTTCGTGCGCGCGCAGCGGTGATGCGATCGAGGTGGTCGACCCTCGCCTCATCGACTCGTTCCGCGCGACGGCGGCGAGTCTTCAGGATGCCTTCGCTGCGTCGGACCACATGCTGCTTGTTCGGCGCAAGCAGGCAGTGGATCTTTCCCTTGCTGCACCACTCCTGCTGCAGCAGATCATGCGCGGCGATCCGCCGCGGCAATGGCTTGCCCTGTTCGACGATTGTTACGGCACCGCCACTGCTTCGGCGCAGGCGGAGCCTCCCCCGGCAGAGATCGTTCGCTCACTCGAAGCAGTTGCACGAGTTGGCGGCCCAATCGGAATCCGTTGGCGTTCGCGTGCGCTGAGTGGCGGAGGCAGCGAGTGCGGAATGACGATCGAGTGGGCTGGACAAGTGGCAGCGGATGGCTTTGAAGTCCGAAGCGATTGGTGCAGCCCATGCGTGGGACAGCGCGGCGGCAACTACCCGCTGCCTGCGGATCGGACGGTCGTTGCGTGTGGGGCGCAGTCCATGAGCGTCCGGGTGGAGGGCAGCACGGCGCAGTTGACCGAGCCTTGGCCGAACGAAACCCCGCAGTTCATTCATCTTGGTGATGTCTACGACCCGCTCGACACGCTTCGCGCTGCCTGGTGGACGCGGGCGATCGAACAGCGGCCTGACTCGTCCCGCGCTCGCAAGGTGTCCTGGGTGCCTCGGGCATCCGCAGCAGCGGACGAAGCTGCCACCCCAATCGCGGATGCGGTCACTGAAGGAGTAACCCGCTGGCAGATGCGCATCGCGCTCCGCTCGTGTGCGGCGAGCCGAAGTGCAGGATTCGCGCTCACGCCGCGCGATACCGCACTGCATCAACTCGCGCTCCGTCCATCCACGGATGTGCCGCTCGTCGAGGATGGCAGCGTCTTGGAAGTTGACTTCGCATCAGCGTCCACATCGTTCACGAACGGGAGCCCGCAGCCCCTGCTGCTACCCCGGACAATTCGCTGTCTGTCGGATGGGCACGAGACCTGGCGGTGTGACATCCTCCACATCGGCGCTGGATCCGTTGCATCAAGCGAGCGAAGCGCGGCGTGGTTTGCAGCGGTGGATGCACTGCAGCAAGTGCAGACCGCGTGGGATTTGTCGTTGCTGCCGCTCCCGACGCTCGACGAAACGCCCATGGAAATCGACCGAGCCACGCGTCTTGCACAGTGCAGTGCGCGCGCGTGGTACGCGGGCATGCGATCCGACTGCCCACTGCTGTCGCAGGCGCTGCAGCATCTGCGGTTCACGCTCGAACGCGATCTCGCATCCGGTGAGAGCGCAGCTTTGATGCTGGACGAACTCTGCTGCTTTGCCGAGTCGATGGCTGCGAGTGGGGCTTCGGATGCGGTTCTCATGCTCTTGGAAACGCTCCACCTGAACGAAGCCGCTTCACTGCCTTCGTGGGAACAGCGCGCGGCGTGTCTGCGGGCGACAGCATCAGGGAGGTTCTGGCAGGCAGACCACATCGCGCGCGCTGCGCTTTCTGGCGACTCGACTGCAACGCAGCGCGAACTCTGGCAGCACATCCGTGAACAACTCTTGCCTTGGCGTCTTGCTCCGCTGCAATCGACTGCCGCAGGAGGCGATCAGGCGGTGATCGCACTTGGGTCGTGGATCGCCGCACGCGAGCACCAAGTAGGACTGTCTGATTCGATTCACTTTCCACCGCAGGGCACGATCGATGGATTTCAGGCTGGCGCCTGCGCGCGTGAACTTTCGGCGATCTTCGCCGAGTGGGACCGCGCTCAAGGCACGGGGGCAGGTGTTGGCGCGGGCGCGGGCGCGGGTGCTGGCGCAGGCGCGGGCACGGGTGCAGGTGTTGGCTCGGGCGCGGGGACTGGCGCAGGTGCGGGTGCAGGCGCTGGCGCTGGCGCAGGTGCGGGCGCGGGCACTGGCGCAGGTGCGGGTGCAGGTGCGGGTGCGGGCGCGGGCGCAGGCGCGGGTGCGGGCGCAGGCGCGGGTGCGGGTGCAGGTGCGGGTGCTGCGATGCCGAGCGCCTCGCGGGCCTCCGCTGCGGCGCGCTCACGCTTTGCTTGCTCAGTTGCTTCGAGCGCACGTATGAATGCCTCTTGCACTGCACCATCCCCATGCACCATCTCGCCACCGAGGTGCCCTGCCCCGCCCATCGCAAGCGCCACCGCAATCAATCCCAATCGCCACCCCGCCACGAATGTGGGCGACGAAGTTCTTGCCTTTGAGCGCAACATTCCTGCTGTTGTCCACAGCACAAACAGCGCTGCCGTACAGCCAATCGCAGTCCAGCGATGCAGGAACAAATTCGATTCACCCTCCCCGTATGACTCTGCGTTCATCCATCCCGTAAAGCACGCGATCACGCCGCTGAGCGCAGCAATCCAGATGCACGTGAACGCGAACGGCGATGGCGCTGCACGCCCCCGAAGTGCAGCCCAAATCTCGGCAACGGCCGCGAGCACAGCCATCGCCAACGGAAAGTGCAGCACAGCCGGATGCAGCGTGCCTGCAAAGAAAGCCCAAGCATCGGTGACTTGATCTGCAAGAAGGATCACGGCAGCAAGGATAACCCTCCGACCTCTGCGCTACGCGCCACCAGCACGGCGAATGACCGACTCACCGAATCGGCGCCGCAGCGCATCGGTTGCCGCATCAAGCCGCCGCTCGCGCGCAGCGTCAGGATCTGGAAAGAGCCCCTCCACTTCCTCCACGCCCCCGAACCCAGAGAGCGACACGCCGAGCAACCGCACGGGCGACCACTCTGCGGCGCGCCACGCATCGAGCAGCGCACTCGCTGTCCGCCACAACTGTGCGGTCGAGTCCGTTGCCGCGGTCGCGGATGCCTGCCGAGTCATCGTTGTGAAGTCCGGGCGACGAATCTTCAGTGTCACCGTGCGCGCAGACAGACCGCGCGAACGCAACTGACCGCTCACGCTCTCCACCTGCCGAAGCAGAATCTCGCGCAACTGCCTCGGATCCGTGATGTCCTCGCCAAAGGTCTCCTCATGACCGATGCTCTTGCGTTCGTGATCACTCTCCACGGGGCGTTCATCGATGCCCTGCGCAAGCAGCCACGCGCGCTCGCCCGCCGACCCAAGATCCGCCAGCACCCTCTCGCGAGTCGCCGACTGCAGGTCCCCGAACCTCATGTAACCAAGCCGCCGAAAACGCTCGGCAGCCACGGGGCCAACACCCCACAAACGACTGATCTCAAGCGGTGCCAAAAACTCCATGAGTCCTGCGGCCGGCACCATCACCAGCCCGCGCGGCTTGCGAAGATCCGACGCGATCTTCGCCACAAACTTGCTCTGCGCCAGCCCCGCCGAACAGTGCAGCCCCGTCGAAACATGCACGCAATCCACGAGCCGACGAACGGTGTGTGCAGGATCGCCGTGCAACCGCTCCGTACCAGTCAAGTCCACGAAGGCCTCATCGAGCGACAGTGCTTCCACGGCAGGCGAAAATGATCGCAGCGTCTGCATGAACTGCCGCGAAAGTTCGACATATCGGCGCATGCGCACCGGGCGCACAATCGCACCTGGACAGCGGCGCCGCGCCTCGGCCATCGGCATCGCCGATCGGCAGCCGTACGCACGCGCTTCATAGCTCGCCGCCGCCACCACGCTGCGCGCACCGAGACCACCCACCAGCACTGGGCGATCGCGGCAGGACGCGTCGTCGAGTTGCTCGGCGCTCGCGAAGAACGCATCGAGATCGACATGGACAATGGATCGCTCGCTAAGCACGCCCCGTCAGACTATGCAGAACGATCAGCTGGCCACGATGGCGCCGAGAGATTCGCCGCCGCCGGTGGCGCTGCTTCGAAACTCGCTGCCACGCAGCACAAAGTCAGCGATCTGCTCGGCGCTCGATGGCGGAGGCATCTCCGCCAGCGCACGCCGCATCTGCGCGCGCCGCTCAGGCGCATGCATCAGCTCCAGAATGCGTGCGCCAAGCCCACCAAGATTCTGCCGGGGATCGACTCGGTCGGTCTCGAGCAGCGCACCACCCGCCTCCACCAGCGGCAGTGCGTTCTCCCGCTGGTGTTGATCCTTGTGATACGGATACGGCGCAAAGATGGTCGGCACTTGATTGCACTGCGCCTCGGCCACGCTGCTCGCACCTGCACGGCTCACCGCGAGTTCCGCAGCGCCCCATGCAACACCCATGCGGTGCTGGAAGGGGATGACCGCAGCACGGATGCCCGCCTCACGCCACGCGCGCTCGTATCGGCTGACGCCGCCCGCAGGTGACGGACCGCACAGATGCAGAACTTGCCAATCTGCGAACGCAGCGGGTTTCGCGCGCGCCAGTTCGCATGCCAACTCGTTCAGTGACTGCGCGCCCTGTGACGCGCCCGTGATGAGCAGCACGGGCGCCTGCAGGTCAAGTCCAAGTTCAGCGCGGCACAGTTCCGTCGACGCCGGCGCCACCGCGATTCGACGCAGCGGCATGCCGATCACGGCGCTTGCGAACCCCGGCAGCGCTGGTACCGGAACCGCCGACACCACCTTCGTCGCCCGCCGCGCCACCAGACGATTCGCCTTGCCGGGGGTCGCATCCAGATTGACGAGCAGCACGGGAACACCGGCTCGGCGTGCGGCAGCGACCACGGGCGGTGTCACGAAGCCACCAAGCGACACCACCCAGTCGGGGCGGCACTCTCGCAGCAGACGATCTGCGTCGCGGCGCGCACGCACCAAACCCAGCAGAAAGCGAAGCATGCGACGCGGGTTGAGGGTGAACGGCTCCGCACGAATCGGAACGAAGCGCGCACCTGCATCGCGGAGCATGTTTGCATCGACCGCACGCGTGGAGCACGCGAAAACGACGCGTGCGGATGGGTCCGCGGCACCAATGCGTTCGGCGATTGCCAGCCCCGGAGAGATGTGCCCGCCCGTCCCGCCGCCTGCGAGAACGATCGAGCGCGGACGTGGCGTACCGCCGCGACCGCTCGCCTCTCTTGCAGCACGCATCGAGGAGGCAAATTGGAACGCGACACCACTCATGGGCCTCACGTAGTCGCCACGGGCGCGTTCAGCGCCCCTGCCGTGCGCGCATCCTCTCGCTGCATGGCACGGTCCATCGCCATCAACAGTCCAAGCGAGAGACATGTCAGCATCCACCCTGTTCCTCCGCGCGATACCAGCGGCAGCGCAATCCCCTTCGTGGGAGCCAGCCCCGTCACGACCAACATGTTGATCAGCGCCTGGAAACCAATGGTTGCGAGGATGCCCAGCCCGACGATCTGGCAGTAAGGACTCAACCGTGCCCGGCCCTCCCGTGCGGCAGCCTCGGTCGATCCATCCCCCGCACTCCAGACCGCACCCACGATGCTCCAGCCAGACCACAGCAGTCCTGCGAACAACAGCACCACCAAGAGTGCACCGATCAAACCCATCTCCTCACAGATGATCGCGTAGATGAAGTCGGTGGTCCCCTCCGGCAAGTAGCCGAACTTTTGAATGCTGTTGCCGAGTCCGCGACCCGTGAGCCCGCCACCGGAGATCGCACCCATCGACTGGATGATGTGATAGCCAATACCTCGCGCATCCGCATATGGATCGAGATACGCCAGAATGCGGTTCACGCGGTACGGGCTCGTGACGATGAGTGCCACGAACCCAAGCGCAGCGGCCGGCATCAGCAGCGCCGCGTGCCACCAGCGACACCCCGCCGCCACGAGCACGATCAGCGCAACGAGCAAGACCAAGGTTGCTGTCCCGAGATCCTCGACTGCAATCCCAAGCGCGATAGCACCAGCGCACAACACTGGCGGCACGAAGCCACTCCAAAAGCGCGAAAGCCCCTGTGACCCGCGGAAACAGCACCACCAAGCGAGCATCAGGGGCATCCCCCACTTCGCGATCTCACTTGGCTGAAAAATGATCGGACCGATCGCAATCCATCGGCTCGCTCCGTTGACCTCGCGCCCGATCCCCGGCACATGGACCAGAACGATGGCCGCCACGCTTGCAAGCAGAATCCACCAAACAGGATTCCAAACGCCTCGCAGGTGCTGAAGCCGTTCGACAGGCACGAGGGACCCTACCCAGAGGCAGCCCATGGAAATCGCCGCAAACAGTGTGGCGCGACCAAACAGAAGCTCTTCGAGCGTTGTCTGACCGCCGCGCGCCACATCGAGGCTGGCCGATGTGACAAACACCACCCCGAGTACAACGAGGCAAAGACAAGACAGCGCGATGCCGTGACGGGCCCTCAGCACGCAACCTCTATCGTCTAAACCCCCACACGCACGCGAAAAAGTGCTGCGCGGCAACCTATCCTGCCCCACCCCATGCACTCCGTCTTTCTCGAGACCTTCGGCTGTCAGATGAACGAGCTCGACAGCGAGCTTGTGCGGGGGCAACTCTCCACGCTCGGCTACCGCTTCGTGAACGACCCTGCGGAGGCCCGGGTCGTCCTGTTCAACACCTGTTCGGTGCGCGAGCAGGCGGAACAGAAGGCCTACAGCCGGATCGGGATTGTGGGCAAACGCAAGGCAGCCGGTGAAACGATCGTGCTTGGAGTCATCGGCTGCATGGCGGAGCGCGACGGAGTCGACCTGCTGCGCCGCCATCCCCAAGTCGACCTGATGTGCGGTCCCGCCGAACTCGACCGTTTGCCGCAACTGATCGACAATGCTCTGCGCACGCAGTCGGCGGAAGACGCGATGGTGCTTTCGCGAGAGGAACGCACCGCACTCGCGGGCAACCGCAGCAGGCGTTCAAGCACCCTTGCCGCTGCCGAGGACAATCTCGAGACGCTCGATCTCTCGCGGGCGTTCGATGAAGAGTCGATCGGTGGCCTGCGCCGTAGCGCGCAGGTGCGTATCACCCGCGGGTGCAACAAGTTCTGCACCTACTGCGTGGTGCCCGCGACGCGCGGCGCGGAGATCCATCGTCCACCCGATCACATCGTGGAGGAGTGCCGCAGGCTTGCCGAAGCGGGCGCACTCGAAGTCACGCTGCTCGGGCAGACGGTCAACCATTACCGCTATGAACATGGGCTTGCGGTCACCGTCGATGGGCGACAGGCAGCGCAAGTCGGACCGGGGCTCACTGCGTTTCGCAGCGCACCGCCCGCCAGCTCACGCGTCACGACCTTTGCGCAGCTGCTGCGGCGAATCCACGACGAAGTACCGCAGATCCTGCGCCTGCGCTTTGTGACCAGTTACCCGCGGGATTTCGGCGACGATGTGCTCGCCGTCATGCGCGACTGTCCACGCGTGTGCAAGTATCTGCATATTCCTGCCCAAAGCGGTTCCGATCGGATCCTGAAGCTCATGAACCGCGGCTACTCACGCGGCGAGTATGTCGACTTCGTGCAGCGCGCGCTCGCGCTGGTGCCCGATGTGTGCATTGCTGGCGACATCATCGTCGGGTTCCCGACGGAGACGGACGATGACTTCGAGCAGACCTGCTCCCTCGTGCGCGAACTTCCCTTCAAGAACAACTTCATCTTCAAGTATTCGCCGCGACCAGGCACGGTGGCCATCGATCGATTTGCCGATGATGTTCCGGACGCGGTGAAGCGCCTGCGCAACAACACGCTGCTGGCGATTCAGAGCGAGACATCTCGCCGAGTGCACGCCGCGTGGATCGGGCGCACGGTGGATGTGTTCTTCAGCGATGTGCGCGCGCCGCGCATCAGCCACAATCAAAGCAAAGACGAAACGACACACACAAGCGCAGGCACACATGCGAGCCTCATGGAACTGCCACAGTTCTCCGCTGCGGGGAGCGTGCGCGTTGATCCAGTGCGCACGGAACCAAACCAACCAGATGATTCTGGCTCCACGTGCTGGCAAGCAGTGGGTCGAACCAGTGGCGATCTCATTTGCTCTGCATTTGCATCAGACGAGTCTGCAGCAAAAAAACTTGTTGGAACACTTAAAAAAATGCAAATTATTTCATCAGGGCCGCTTTTGTTGCGTTTGAGTGCCGTTTCGGAGGAGTCTTGATTGCTGCATTGGCGATTTATTAACTGAATTTTTCTCAAACAAAATTTGATCATGGCGAATTCTGAGGCATGTTGACGCTGCCTCGGAGAGATCGGAAAAGGGTGTGTCGGTGTTCTATTCCTTCCCTTTTTTCGAAAGGCCTCTCTTATGAAATCTCTGGCAATGCTTGGCGTGGCTGCTCTGGTGGCATCATCGGCATCAGCTGCGTTCACCGGTTTCTCTGTCGAACGCGCAATTACCGCGGAAGGCAACACCCAGTACAAGATCTATGCGAACTGGGACCAAAACAATGCGGTCATGCTCAACGCATTCAATTTCACCCAAATGTCGGGAGCGCTCAACGCCCGTCATCAGGACGCTGGCGAAGATGCCGACGGGAATCCGCTCGGCTCTTGGAGCGCGGGTGTGAACCTGTTGGGTACTGCCGCGCGCAACAACGACTCGTGGGTTACGGTCAGTGGTAGCGGCACGTCGGGTGGTAACGACACGGCGCTCGACCCGAGCTTCAACTTTCCCGCCGGCAGCACGGACCGCTCCTTCATTCCCGTAAACGGTGGTTGGTACGACGCTACGCCGGGCGCTCCAAACCTGGTGCTGGCTGGTGGAAGCCAAGGCGGATACCGGATGCTGCTGATGCAAATCGTTCGCAGCGGCTCTGGCAATGATCCCATTGCAACCTTCGGATTCACCGTTGGTTGGAAGCTTGCTGGCACCACGACCGCGCTGTTCGCGGGTGCTGGTCAGTCCATCTCCATCGGCGTCCCAGCCCCTGGCGCGATTGCGCTGCTCGGACTCGCTGGTATGGCCGCTCGCCGTCGTCGCGGTTGATCCCGCGGCTCGGCAAGAGAGGTATCGCCGACAGAGGTCGGTCAGATCCTCAAACGGGTCGTGGGCTCGCAAGAGCACGCGAACCCCAAAAAATTGGGAAGCGACACAAGCCCACCACCTTCGGGTGGTGGGCTTCTTCCTTTTTTGGAGGCCGCATTCTCCCCAATCCCATCAGCCGCTCTGCCCGGACTCCACCCCTCAGCCAACGCTAGTGCGCTTGCGCTAGCCGTGCGTCTTGTGAATCGAACCTTGGTGTGGTTCACGCGAGATCATTCGCAAAAAAGATAGAATTTTGATCACGCTCAGTTGTCCATGGGGACGACTGGGGCTACTGTTATCCTGCCGCGACCTGGCGTGTTTTTGGTACGCGACTGTGTCCCATGGCTTGTAGCCGCAGATTGCACTCCGCAGGTTTCACAGAACAATTGTTTGGAGGCCTTGAAAAATGAAGATTGGAACGCTCTTTGGATCTCTCGCGCTCGGTGGTCTCGCTGTTCTCATCGGTCAGATGAATGCGACTGCGGTCCCGCAGGGCGAGAGCGACGGAGGGTTAGCCAGTGGGGGTGGACCTGACGTAGTGACGGGCTCCATCCCCGATGTCGCGCGCTATGCGCCTGGCACCTTCAACGGCGTGGAGTATGCCTCCTATGCCATCGGAACAACAAGCTGCAACATCGGAACGACCCAGCTGCTGTGGCAACCGATGCCGAGCACGCTCCACCCAGTCATTTCGCAGAACATGTACAGGTATTCGAACGGTCGCTTCGAGCAAGTCGGCATGAGTTGGATCAAGCACGGATTCTGTGCCTTACAGCAGACCCTTTGTGGCACCTGCACTCCAGCCGGTTCCGGCTGCCCGACGGTTCTGGGCGTCGGCTGCTCAGACCCGTACACCGCCAGCCTGAACGGTGATCAGGGCGACCTGAAGAGTCGACGCGGTGTGAATGCAACGACGGGAGTGTTTGGGTCAAATTACTCGGATCCCACCGCCGAATCCGCAGAGCCAACTTCTCTGCGAGAACGCCTGCGCGTGAGGAGGAGCGACTTGAATCCCACCACGAATCCGGGCGCCCAGTATTTTGTGGAAGGTCATTACATTCATGTGGACGATGCGGGGGGCAACAACGATGACAACAACTGCTCATACCGAAAGTTCACCGTCGGTTCAACGTGGAGCACGACGCAGGGCTATCCGCTGACATACAGCGGCGGCACACTCGTGCAGCAACCAGCCATCAATGCATGGCAGACGATTCAGTCGGACGTTGTCACTCGGGAATATGACGTAGCTGGTGACGGGCGTTTTATTCTTGCATACCGAACGAGCGATAACGGCAACGGGACTTGGCACTACGAGTACGCGGTGTTCAATTTGAACAGCCATCGCTCAGGTGGCTCTTTCAGCATCCCTGTCCCCAACGGTGTTGTTGTAAGCAACATCGGATTCCGAAGCCCGGAGTATCACTCGGGCGATCAGAAGGCTGGAACCGCCGGCTACAACCAGAACACTGCGTGGACGGCAACGGTTGCCGACGGAGCGATCACTTGGTCGGGCGTGCCGTTTGCAACCGACCAGTCTGCAAACGCCATCCGCTGGTCAACCATGTTCAACTTCCGCTTCGATGCGAACCAGCCGCCGCAGGCTGCCAACGCGACGCTTGGGCTGTTTCGCCCTCCAACGACGGCGAGCACTCCCATTGTGGTTCCCATGGGCTCGCGGGGACCAAGTGCGCCGCCGCCGCCGTCGAATCCCGCCGACCTCAACAACGACGGCACGGTGAATGGTGCCGACTTGGCACTACTGCTCGGCAACTGGGGCAACCCAGGTACGGGCGACATTGACTCGAGCGGCGTCGTGGACGGTGCAGACTTGGCGGCGCTCCTGAGCGCTTGGATCGGCTAAGGTTGGGCAGAATCGCGCTTTCGAGGCGCCTTTCGGAACTGATTCCTCACCGCCCTCGGATTTTCCCGAGGGCGGTTTTATTTGGTGTAATTGTTCGCTGGAAAGTGGCGCAATCGTAGATCGCTCGTATCTTTCATTACCATGAGACTTCTCCTTCAAAAGCACCGTGGCCTGGGCGTCCTTTGCCTGCTGGGGATCGTTGGTGTCTCTGTTCTTCAGGCGGGCCTTGCGAGCGCCGAAGTCACCCGCAAAGGAAGTCCGCGTGCCGTAGCCGGCGATGTGCTCCAGATCGCGGAGCTGTCGGCGTTCACAGCCTTCGCCCCAAATCTGCCAGATGCGCTCCCCGCCCAGTTTCGCTTTATGGCGCCGATTGCCGGCACGGATGTAACGATCACCGTCGACAAGCACTCCTGCCGATCCGACACGTTCAAGGTGCTGGTGGACGGCGGCGATGGCAAGTTGACGCGCGTCGCAGATCCCGTGGTCCGCACATACAAGGGCGCGATCGCAAACCGACCTGGAACGATTGTCACAGGATCGCTTCTGGAGAGCGGATTCAGCGGGATCGTCCACCTGGAGGATGGAACAGACTGGGCGATTCAGCCTCTGTCGGATTTCCGCCGCGATGTCACAGTCGGAGATCCGCGACATATCGCCTACGCAGCATCGGATGCGATTCCAGATGGTCGCGGCTGCGCGTTCGGGCGACGCGGCTTCGAGCGCTTTGGAGTGCCACCCGTGGATGGTGGTGGCGCCGGCGGTGATGAGGGCGGTCTGGCGGGCGGAACGCCAGGACAGGTGACCATTTCCTGCGAGACGGACCACGAGTTCTTCCAGAAGAACAGTTCAAGCGTTGTGAACACGGTCAACGATGTGGAGTTGATCATCTCCAATGTGAACACCATCTATGACCGAGATGCGAATGTCACTCACGAACTCGGAACGATCGTGATCCGTTCCAATGCGGCCGACCCCTACAACGGCACCACAATCGATGCACGCTTGGATGAGTTTGGGAACAAGTGGGCCTCGGCACCAGAGTCGGGCATCTTCCGAAACATCTCGCACTTCTTTTCTGGCTACAACTACTCGGGTGGCACGATTGGCTTGGCATATCTCGGCGGAGTCTGCGCGGGCATCAATGCGACTCAGTACGGAGTGGTGGAGAGCCGATACACAACGGCCCTCGCCTTCCGAATTTCGCTGAGCACCCATGAACTCGGGCACAACTGGGACTGCACGCACTGCGACAGCCAAGGTTCGGCCAATTGCAACATCATGTGCTCGAGCAATGGTGGGTGCGGTGGCATCAGCGGATCCAACCTGAGACTCAACACCTTCAGCGTGAGCGAGCTGAACACGTGGAGAAATCAGGTTTCCTGTGACTTTGTGCGTCCCGTGGCTGTCACGCCGCCATTCACCGAGACCTTCACGACCACGTCCCTCTCCACGGATCGCTTTACCTACAGCGACGGTGCCAGCGTGAACACAGCCGCGCAGAATGAGCCGACCGCCCCCTATTCACTCAATCTGAACTCCACGGGCAGCAACACATACGACGACGATGAAGTTCGCACGAACACCATCAATCTGGCTGGCACGAACTCGGCGACTGCCGCTTACAAAGTGCAACGAATCGGTGTCGAGTCGGGCAAGACATTCGCCGTGGAATACTTGAACAACAGTCTTGATTGGACCCCCTTGAACACCATCACTTCGGATGGTTCCAACCAAACCACGTTTACAAACTTCGAACATGCACTGCCGGCCAATGCTCGGCACGCCGCATTCCGCCTGCGTTTCCGCCCGGATGGCACTGATTCGACCGACAACTGGTACGTCGATGACATCAGCGTCTTCACCGTTGCCACGCCACCCGCACCTGCCAACGACGAGTGCGTGGCAGCCATCACGATCAACACCGGAAACACCACCTTCAATACCTCGAATGCCACGGATACAGCCCTCCCAGTGCCGACGACCTGCACCGCGAATGGTGATGGCGTGATTGTGAAGGACATCTGGTACAAGTACGTGGCCCCTGTGAGCGGCAGCACAACCGTTTCGACATGCGGGCTCGCGTCCTTCAATACGCGGATTGCGGTGTACGGACCAGTCGCCGATTGCCCAGGCATTTCGACCACGGTCCGCGCGTGCAATGATGACGGTACAGGCTGTGCGTCGGGTACGTCGTCGGTGGCGTTCACCTCCCTCATCGGCGCTACCTATTACCTGCGTGTCGGGGGCGCAACAGCAGGTGGAACTGGCACGTTGGCAGTCACCGCCATTGACTGCGCCGCCGATCTGAACAACGATCTATTCACCGACGCTGCAGACCTCGCCGCAATGCTCGCCAACTGGAACAATTCGGGACAGGGCGATCTCGACAGCAGCGGAACCGTGGACGGATCCGATTTGGCGGCGCTGCTTGGTGCTTGGGGCCCCTGCAACTGACGCAAAGGCTTTCGCATAACACACCTCGGGCTCGCACGGACCCGCTCGCTTGGACCGCAGTTGGGCTTGGTGCTGTGGCATGCTGCCCTCTTGCAGCGCTCGGAGGCTTTCTCACTGGCATACTCTCGCTGATACGCATTCGACGGTCAGCCGGGCTGCTGGGGGGTACACGCGTTGCATGGCTGGGTGTCGCTCTCTCACTCGTCATCGGCGCGACATCTCTGCTCGTTGCAGAGCGCATTCAGGCGGCGCAGCTCACGGGCAATGTCTCAGATGTTCGAAGTGCGGTGGAGCAAACCCTCGGCGGCGGCCTCGATGCTTCCGCTTGGTGGATCCCCGATACACATGCTGGATTGCCCGACTTCCAACGCGAGATGTCCGCGCTTCTCGCGCCCATCAAGGTGGGCGCGACAACACAAACGGAGACACTGGTCGGGAATCCGCCCATGGGCCGCTTCCGTCTGGTCGTACAGACCAGATCTGGGGATGCGATCGCGTCGGTCGAGGCACTGCTGATCACGGACTGGAACACCTGGCTTCCCGGGCCACGCCTGCAAAGTATCGAGATCGCCATGCCGCGCGGCACAGCCGAAACATCGTCGGATTCAGCGCAGTCGTCCGATCTTGCAACCGTGCGTTTCCCGCGCGTTGACCATCATGAGGCGGGTGCTACCCTGCCACGTGATGGCTGAATCCGACACCTTCATCCCAGCCGACTTCGATGCGCCGCGCCCCATCAGCAAGGCTTCCGTGGCGTCGCTTGTGCTCTCGCTGGTCTTCTGCTGTCCGCTCACCTCCCTCGCTGGGATCGTGACCGGCCTCATTGCGCTTTTTGGCAGTGGACAACGAATGACAGGGAAGTGGCTCGCGGTCCTCGGCATCCTGCTTGGTGTTGCAGGGCTGTCGCTGCAAGGCGCGGCCAGCGTGTTCGGCTTCAACGCGGTCGTCAAACCCATTCTTGTTGGTCCGCAAACTGCGATCATCGCAGGCCAAGCGGGAGACATCACCGCATTCCGCGACTCGTTCATTCCCATCAGCGATGCGAAGGGTGGCTCAGAGGCGGCGGCGAGTGCCTTCATTCAGGAACTGACCAACCGCTACGGAACGCTCAAGAGCGCTGCGCTTGATCAGAACTCTGCGCCGACGACACCGAAGTCGGGTACTCGAGTCTTTGAGAGCGAGTATCTGCTTGACTTCAACAAGGGACGCATCCGCGCACGCTGCAGCATGGAGATCGCCGATTCGAAGGATCAACTGACCATGAAGCTGATCGCGGTCGAAATCACCGATTCGCAGTACGGCAATCTCGCCTATCCGGCGACCGTGGAGAGCGTGCCATGAGTGCGGCGATCACGACGGAATCATCGCGGGAAGTCCGAGTCACTGTTCGTGATCTTGTGAAGACATTCGGCTCGCAGACCGTGCTGCAGGGAGTGAACTTGGATGTGCGTGCGGGTGAGACGCTGGTGATCATGGGTGGATCCGGATGCGGCAAGAGCACCCTCCTTCGATTGCTGATCGGATCGCACAAGCCCACTAGCGGGTCTATCCACTTGCTCGGGCAAGACATTGCCAGCATCAGTGATGAAGCATTCGACGACATCAAGCGGCAGTTTGGCATCCTCTTTCAGTCCGCGGCGCTGTTTCAGTCGATGTCGATTGCCGACAATGTGGCGCTTCCGCTTCGCGAGCACACGGATCTCGATCCGGAAGTGATCGAGATGATTGTGAAGATCAAGCTCGAACTTGTTGGTCTTCGGCAACATGCGGACAAGCTCCCCTCACAGATCTCCGGAGGCATGGCGAAGCGCGCAGGGCTTGCGCGCGCCATGGCCATGGACCCGAAAATCCTTTTCTATGACGAGCCGAGCGCCGGACTCGACCCCGTCACGAGCGCGGAGATCGACCAGCTCATCAAGGAACTCACCCTCAATTTCGCCGTCACCAGCGTGGTCGTCACGCATGAGATGGATTCAGCGTTCATGATCGCCGATCGCATGCTGATGCTCGATGGCGGGCGTGTCCTGAAGGTCGGTCAGCGCGAGGAGTTTGAGCGTATTCGTCAGATCAGTGATGCCGAAGCGACCACACTGAGCGATGATGACCAAATCATCCGACAGTTCCTCCGTGGTGCGGCCGACGGACCGATTACGCGTCGGCGAAGTGAAGATGATTATCGCGAGGATCTCCTCGGCGAGGATTTCCACGAAGAGAACGCGATTCGGGCAAAAGTTCCGACGAAGCGGATATGAACGGAAATCTATGAGCGAGATGCGCGGCAGCGAGGAGCGCTCCTTCGACGGTCGATTCGTCACGGTGATGGGGCTGGGACAGTTTGGCGGCGGCCTTGGCGTCGTTCGTTGGCTGCTGCAGTGTGGTGCGCGTGTGTGCATCACCGATGTGGCAAACGAGAAGACACTCGCCGAGCCGCTCGCAGCACTGACGGATGCGATCCAATCGGGGCAAGTCACGCTGAGGCTTGGCGGGCATACAGCGGAGGACTTCACGCGAAGCGATCTCGTCGTTGCCAACGCAGCTGTGCCCAAGCCCTGGGAGCACCCCCTGCTTCTTGCCGCGCGGAAAGCTGGGGTTCCAGTCACGAGCGAAATCCGTCTTGCAGCGGAGCGACTCGATCGGTCGAGGACAGTCGCTATCACGGGCAGCGCGGGGAAGAGCACGACGAGTTCCATGCTCGCGTGTGCGCTTCGTGCTTCTGGGCGGCGGGTGGTGCTTGGAGGAAACATCGGCGGGTCTTTGCTTGGGTTCACGGAGCCACGCGACTGGACCGTGCTGGAACTGTCGAGCGCACAACTCTGGTGGCTGTCGACGGACTCTGGCTCGCCTGGTTGGTCGCCGCGCGTAGCTGTACTCACCAATCTGGCTCCAAACCATGTCGACTGGCATGGATCGATTGGTCATTATCTCGCTGCAAAGGCTGGCATTCGCACCTTTCAGTCGAAGGACGATGTGTTCATCAGCGGCTTTGAACTGGAGCATCCGGTACAAGCAAAGGAGATGGCGCAGGCATGTCCCATCGGTGCGTGGTGGCGCGGTGGAGCGACTCTCGGCGATGTCCCCGCCATGAGGCTTGCGACACCCGGCGAGCATCAGACGCGCAACGCACGACTCGCATGGTCCGCTGCTGCAGCGTGCGCCGCAATCGATGGGCAAGCATGGGACGGGGCACGCGCAGCAAAGGGGCTCGAAGCATTCACGGGGCTTGAGCACCGACTGCAGTTGGTGGGAACCTTTCACGGCATGCAGTGCTTCAACGACTCGAAGGCGACGACGCCCGAGGCGACCGCCATCGCGCTGCGTGCATTTCCAGATTGGTCGCGGATCCACCTCATCGTGGGCGGGTATGACAAGAAGGTGGATTTGTCATCGGTTCGCGATCTCGCACCGCGGCTTGCGGGGCTGTATGCCATCGGCGCGACGGCACCCCTGCTTGCGCCAGCACCACCTGCCATCCGCTGCGATACGCTGACCACTGCAGTCGATGAGGCATTTTCGCGCGGCAAATCGGGCGACATCCTTTTGCTCTCGCCCGCCTGTGCGAGTTACGACCAGTTCACAAACTTCGAGGAGCGGGGACGGAAGTTTGTCGAACTCGTTCACAGTCCGAGACCGGCCGCACGCTGTTAGACTCGCACCACGCAGAGCTCTCCGCACTCACTCCCATGATCCGAAAGACTCCAATTCTCGCAGCGGCACTCGCCGTCTCCTGCCTCTCTGGCTGCTATTCGACGGATGGTGCGTTCATGCCGTCCACGGGTCGCGGATTCACTTACATCTCGACGCCGACGCAGCCTGTCACGGTGACGCTTGTTGACACGCGTACAAACGAGTCCTTTTACAAGATGGATATACCCGCAGGACAGCAGCTGACTTTCCGCTTCTCCGATGGCACGAGCACCAGCGATAGCGCGAAGGCACAGCCCGTGACAATGTCATGGGGCATGTGGACTGCGGGCGATCAAGTCGGATCACTCAGCAATCAGATGACCGCGCCGCCAGCCTCCTGCAGGCGCATCGATATCACCTATCGAACGCCGCCCGAAGATCCGCCGCCAGATCCGACCCTGTTGCTGCCGCCCGACCTTGACGGCACCACGACCGCATCGGGCACGAGCGGCGCAACAGGTGGCACCGCCACCCTGACGCGCCCGAAGGACTGACTGTCGGATGCGGATCGGCCACGGGTACGACCTGCACCGCCTCGACGAGTTCTCGCCTCAGGGCTCGGGCAGACCCTTTGTACTCGGTGGCATTCACATCGAAGCGCCGCGCGGTCCTGTCGCCCACTCGGATGGTGATGCGCTCTTGCATGCGGTCACCGACGCGCTGCTCGGTGCGCTCGGACTGCCGGACATCGGCCAACTCTTCCCCGATCATGATCCGCGCCATGATGGCGCTGACTCCGCGGTGTTTCTGGTCGAAGCTGTGCAGCGAATGCACGCGGCCGGCTTGGAAGTTGGCAACATCGACTGCACCGTGATCTGTGAACGTCCTAAGATCGGTCCGCATAAGGATTCGATCTCGGCAAACATCGCTCGGCTGCTCTGCTGCTCTCGCGCTCAGGTCAATGTGAAGGGCAAGACGCATGAACGGGTCGATGCCGTTGGCGAGGGTCGCGCCATTGAAGTGCATGTCGTGGCGCTCCTTGTTGCACGGTCTGCCGTGTCGTGAGCCGTATACTCGGGTTCATGCGAGCCATCGTGACAGGTCAAATTGGCGTCGATAAGCGTCCGTATCTCCAACAGGTCATGGACCTTGCCGGCGAGCGCGGCGAACGCATCGAACTCTTCAACATTGGCGATCTGATGTATTCGGAAGCATCCGACATCACGCCAGGGCGGATCCTTGACCTTCCCATCTCGCGACTCGCCAGCCTTCGACGGGCGGCGTTCAAGGATGTCATCGCCACGACGCAACCGAAGTCCGAACACCCGAACATCATCGTGAATACCCATGCCACCTTCCGTTGGCGGCATGGACTTTTCAGTGCGTTCGACTTCGATCAGCTCCAGAAGCTGGAGCCCAACTGCTTCATCTGCATCGTGGACAACGTGGAAACGGTGCACCATCGGCTCCACCGAGAGCATGTCATCGACGCCACGCTCAAGGACTGCATGGTGTGGCGAGAGGAAGAGATCCTGGCGACCGAACTGATGGCGCAAGCGATGGGATGCGGAAACAATTTTTACATTCTCAGCCGCGGCCGGCAACAGGACACGATCGAGACATGTCTGCGGCTCGTCACCCGCCCGGACATGCGCAAGGTCTATCCATCCTTCCCCATGAGCCACGTGGTGGACATGCCGGATGTCCTTGAAGAGATCGCACACTTCCGTGCGGAACTTGCCAAGCACTTCATCACGTTCGATCCTGCCGATGTAGATGAAAAGATGCTGCTCGATCGAGCCATTGAAGCTGCTCGAAAAGGCGAGGACTTTGTCGAAGTACAGCCGCATGCATTTGGCGGACGCGAAGGGAATCCAATGATGCGGCTTCCCGTGCGTGAAGTCCTCGATATCGCGGGTGATATCGATGGACAGATTTACATGCGCGACTTCAAACTGATCGATCAGAGTGACATGATCGTGTCGCTTGTGCCTGAACTGCCGGGAGGCGTTCCCGCGCTCTCCAGCGGTGTCGAGCGCGAACTCCATCACGCCTTTGAGCACACCAAAGAGGTGTACGTTGTTTGGAAGCCGAAGAAGAACCCAAGCCCGTTCATCAGTGAGACGGCGACCAAGGTTTTTCGAAGCGTGCAGGAAGCGCTGAACTTTTTCGAGCAGAGGGGCATGCTTGCTCCCGCGTCGCTGTTCGGTCACTGAGCCCTGCGTGACCCGTGCCGAGACTGCGCCTCCAGGTCGCGTACGACGGCACCGACTTCCACGGCTGGCAGCGGCAGGTTCCGCCGAACCTTCCTGAACTCCGCACCGCACAAGGGGTTCTCACGGAGGCGGTCCACGATCTGGTGGGTGTTCCAGTGCCCGTGCTCGGCGCAAGCCGAACAGATGCAGGCGTGCACGCACGGGGTCAGGTGGCTTCGTTCAGCATCGATCACCTGCGCATTCCAGTCGACCGTGTGGCGATGGCGCTGAATACACGGCTGCCGCGTGACCTCGAAGTGGTCGCTGTTGATGAAGTCGATGAATCCTTCGATCCAGTGCGAAGTTGTGTGAGCAAGTCGTACAGCTATCGACTGCGAGTGGCCGACGGCACTCGCCCTCGCGGACTCGAGGGTCGCGCCACACCATTCGAGCGGCGTTTTACCACCGTTTGTCGACACGCGATCGATCTGGCGCGTGTGCGTGCCGCTGCCGGACGCGTGATCGGAACGCATGACTTTCGCGCGTTTGCGCATGAACCCGATCAGCGCGAGACAACCGTGCGCACAGTGCTTGGCTGTGCGGTCACGGCCCCCGAATCAGGCATCCTCCGATTCGATGTTTCAGGCAGCGGATTCCTGCACCACATGGTCCGCATCCTCGTGGGAACACTCGTGGAAGTCGGGCGAGGCCGAATGGATCCATCCGATATCGATCGCATCATCGCGCAGCGCGATCGGTCCGAGGCAGGACCGACGATGCCGCCCGAGGGTCTCTGCCTTGAGTGGATTCACTACGGGCGGCAGTGTCACTTCCCGAGGCCGTGATGAGGATCCTGCATCTCTCCACAAGACTCATCGTGGGCGGATCACAGGAGAACACTGTGCTGTCCTGCGTCGGCAGCGCAGACCACGGACATCAGGTGGCGCTTGCGTACGGTCCCATCTACGGTCCCGAGGGATCACTCTTGCCGCGCGCACACGCAGATGGTCGGCTCGCATGCTTTGAAGTGCCGAACTTGGTTCGGCATGTCTCTCCCCTGCGCGATCTCCGCTGCTTCCGTCAACTCACGCAGTTGATCCGCGACTGGAAGCCCGATGTCGTTCACACGCACTCGTCGAAGGCCGGCATCCTTGGTCGGGCCGCTGCGTGGAGACTCAGGGTGCCTGCCGTGGTTCACACGGTGCACGGCCTGCCCTTTCATCGCTTCCAACCGAGCGTCGTTCGCCGTGCATACGTGCTTGCGGAACGCTTCGCGGCGCGGCGATGCCATGCGATCGTGAGTGTCGCCGATTCCATGACGCGGCAAGCGCTCGCCGAGGGGATTGGAACACCCGCGCAGTATTCCACGATTCGGAGTGGAATTGAGACGGCACCTTTCCTCCACGCCCATCAACTTCGCGCAGGCGCGCGCGATCGGCTGGGCATTGCCGAGCGCACCACGGTGCTCGCCACCCTTGGACGGCTTGCGGAACTCAAGGGGCATGATGATCTCATCACTGCCGTATCACCACTGCTTCGCGCGCGCCCACGGGAACAACTGATGCTTCTGTGGATCGGCGACGGCTGGTGGAGGAAACGGCTCGAGCAGCGGCTCGAGCGCGAAGGAATCCGCGACCGTGTCATGCTCACTGGACTGGTCCCGCCCGATCAGGTTCCGGCGCTGCTTGCGGCGAGTGATGTGGTCGTTCATCCGTCATGGCGCGAGGGCTTGCCGCGTGCGGTCGTGCAGGCGCTGCTGTGTGCGCGCCCTGTGATCGCGGCGGACATCGACGGCGCTTCGGAAGTCTGCAAAGCGGGCGAGACTGGATGGCTCGTGCCAGTCGGTGATCCGCTGCGACTGCGCGCTGCGATCGAGCAGGTGATCGCAGATCCAACGCACGCTGCACAGCTTGCGGCACGTGGGCAGGCGCAGGTCGCCGGCGATTACGACGGCGCAGTCATGGTGAACCGCCTGCTCTCCCTCTACCGAGAGATTCTGGAACGCTCGCCCATGCACGGCTTGCCGGTGGTGCGCTGAGTTCGACCCCGTGCTGCGCTGGACCTAGAGTGTCGACCATGAACATCGCCGTCTTCGGTCCACATCCAGACGATCAGGAACTCGGCATGGGCGGAACGATTGCCCGCCTTGCTGCAGAGGGACATGCGGTGACACTTGTCGATCTCAGCGATGGAGAGCCGACACCGATGGGTAGTCCAACGATCCGTGCCAAGGAAGCGGCGGAGGCGGCATCCATTTTGGGTGTGCCGCGTCTTGCCCTTGGGCTACGCAACCGCGCGATCGTGAACGATCTCGCCTCGCGAGCTGTCGTTGCTGGCGCCATCCGTTCGCTGCGGGCCGACATCGTATTCGCACCACATCCGACCGATGCGCACCCAGACCACATCGCAGGCACCAGTCTCATCGAGGCAGCCTGCTTTGCCGCGAAGTTCACGAAGAGTGATCTCCCTGGCGAACCTCACACCGTGCGGCACGTCTTCCACTACTTCGCCACGCACCTTCGCACGGTACCGCAGCCGACATTTATTGTGGATACGACAGGCTTCGCAGAACGCAAGCAGCGAGCCATTCTGGCCTACGCAAGCCAATTCGTGCACAATGAGGCGAACCGAAAAGTTCCAGAGTGGGTGCATGCCGCCGGGACATACTTCGGAAGCCGAATCGGTTGCGAGAGCGGCGAACCATTCGGGAGCCGTCAGTGCATTGAGCTCGACATTGGTGCACTGCGCCTGTGATGAAACAGTCGCGTGGGCGACTCGATTACCGCCCCGTCGAACCGAACCCTCCGCCGCCCCGCGCAGTCTCGCTCAGTTCGTGTGTCTCATTCCAGGACACGCGCGACACAGGCGCAACGACCAACTGCGCAATGCGCATGGCCGGCGTCACCGTGAACGCTGCTGGTCCAAGATTGATGAGTGCCACCTTCATCTCCCCGCGGTAGTCGGCATCGACCGTGCCCGGACTGTTTGGAACGGTGACTCCGTGCCGCGTGGCCAGCCCACTGCGAGGACGAACTTGCCCCTCGTAGCCGGGCGGGATTTCCACGGCAAATCCCAAGGGAATGAGCGCAATCGCCCCCCGCTCAATCACCACGTCCGCTGCGATCGCCGCGTGGAGATCCATGCCCGCAGCGAGCGCGGACTGATACGCAGGAAGCACCGCATGCGGGGAGAGCCGCTGAAAACCGACATGCACATCCGCCATGGTGCGAGTGTAGAGACTTTGCATCCACTGTTATCGTGCGCGGCAATGTCGATCTGCCCAGTCGTTGGCCTGCTCCTGCTGGCTGTCATCGGATGGCTGTTGGTATCGGGGCTTCGGCTAAAACAACTGCAGCGCGGTCCGTGGATTGTGTGTGCCAAGTGTGGTCATGCCTTGACGCAGGGACAGTCGCGCTGCCCCGAGTGCGGTCACGTTTGGGACGCGGCGGCGATTGAACGCCTCCATGCAGCGCGAAGCCGCGGCGCCAATGTGCGCCTCTGGGTGAGCGGGATTTTGATCGGACTTGTGCTTTGTGCCGTGGGCCTCGCGCTGTGGCACGCGATTGCCGAACCCTAATCGAGCGCACGAAGCGCCGCGATCACCTCAGCGGCGTGACCGCGGACAGACACGCGGTCCCATCGGCGTACAACACGACCGCCGCGGTCGATGAGATAGGTCGTTCGCACGATGCCCATGAATGACTTGCCGTACATCGACTTCTTCTGCCAGACTCCATAGCGCACGCACACCGGAGGACTCCCCGAGGCAGACGGCTCATCCGACAGCAGCACGAATGGCAAACCAAGGGATTCGGCGAAATCGCCGTGACTTTCAGGAGAATCGGGGGAGATGCCAAGGACGACACCTCCGCTGCGGGCGATTGCACGGTGCGCGTCTCGAAAGTCGCATGCTTCCTGCGTACAGCCTGGCGTGTGATCGCGCGGATAGAAGTAGAGAACGACGACCTTGCCCTTGTACGACGCAAGCGAATGCTTCTTGCCATCACCGCCAAGCAGGTTGAACGCAGGCGCTCGCATGCCAACTTCAACGGTCGGCCCTCCGACACCGGGTGCACTGCGGGTGCTCCGCTTCTTCGGAGTGCTCACTCGGGTACTCGCCTTTCGCCTCACAGGCTGGCTCCTGCCGAGCCCACCGCAGACTTTGACCGAAGCGTTGTCAAGTCAGCGCGCCGAGAGGGATGGGACTCAATGTAGGGCGTGCGCCAAACTCCAACCCACCGGTTCGGTTCAATCTCGTGCAGCGCGTACGGCTCGCGACCAGGTGCAAGTTGGGGACGGTGCTCCTGCGGCAGGAACGGCCACCACGGAATGATGCCGTTCTGGCATCCAGGGAGCAATCGAAACTCTGCTGGATTGTCGACGACATCCTCGACCGTCGTCAGTCGCGAACGCGTATCACGAACGCCGGGAATCGAGCGGAAGAGCCCGCGCGTATACGGATGGAGCGGTCGCTCAAAGAGTTCCTCGACCGTCGCGTACTCCACCACTCGGCCCGCGTACATCACGCAGGCGACATCGGCGTTCTCCGCCACCACGCCAAGGTTGTGCGTGATCAGCATGATGCCCATCCCACGACGCCGCTGCAGGTCTGAGAGCAGTTCAAGAATCTGCGCCTGAATGGTGACATCGAGCGCGGTGGTGGGCTCATCCGCGAGCAAGAGCGTGGGCTGGCAGGCGAGCGCCATGGCGATCATGACCCGCTGCCGCATGCCTCCCGAATAGCGGTGCGGATAGTCGGAAAGCAGCTGCATCTTTGCACCACGCACGCGCTCAGGCAGGGTGCGTTCGAGTTCGCGCATGGCATCGACGGATGCCTTGCCTGCATCCACATCCGCTCGCAGCGCCACAAGTTCCCGCTTCAGCCGCGACTCGATGGGCTGGTAAATGCCCACCTCATCGAGCGCCTTCAGCGCGATTTCCACGGCTTCGTCCGCAGCGACTTTCTGGTGCAGGAAGATCGCCTCAAGGATCTGGTCGCCGATGGAGTACACGGGGTTCAGGCTCGTCATCGGCTCCTGAAAGATCATGGCGATCTCCCCGCCTCGAATCTTCAGCATCTCGCGCTCCGACAGCGACAGCAGATCCCGTCCACCGAACAGGATGGTTCCGCGTTCCACGCGCCCCGGCGGACACGGGATCAACTGCATCGTCGTCATCGCGGTGACGCTCTTGCCACAGCCAGATTCGCCCACCACTGCGAGCGTCTGCTGTGGATGGATGGTCAGACTCACGCCCGCGACAGCCTGAATGCGCGGTCCGGCACCGTTGTCGAAACTGACCGCGAGATCCGCCACGCTCAAAAGCGGCTGCGATGGAGTCGGCGTGTGAATGTGCGCAGTCATCAGTGAGCCGCCTTCCTCAGTTTGGGATCGATCGCGTCTCGCATCGCTTCACCGAGCAGGTTGTACGACAAAACGGAAAGGAAGATGGCGAGCCCGGGGAACACGGCAAGCCACCAGACGAAGGTGCCCGTTGCGGCCGTTGCGCTCGAGAGCATCTTGCCCCAACTCGCTTGGCCATCGGGGCCGAGTCCGAGGAACGAGAGGGTCGCCTCGATGGTGATCGCGGCGGCGATGGCGAAACTCGTGTCCACCAGAACCGGCGTCACGCCGTTGGGGAGCATGTGCCGCATGAGAACCGAGCGCACCGGCAATCCCGTCGCCTGCGCAGCCTGCACGAAATCCATCTGACGGATGCGCAGGAACTCGGCGCGTGTGAAACGCGCCGCACCCGTCCACGAAAAGATGCCGATGATCGCCATCATGACATAGGTATTCCGAGGCAGCACACCTGCGGCCACGATCAGAACGAACAGCGTCGGTACCGCCATGAAGATCTCGACGATTCGGTACAGCAGTAGATCGACCCAACCGCCAAAGTAGCCCATCAGCGCCCCAATGGTCACGCCGATCAGGACACTGATTCCAGTGGAGACCAGACCGATCGAGATCGACAATCGGCACGCCCAGAGCAGTTGTGCGAGTACATCGCCGCCGAGCGCGTCGGTGCCAAGCCATGTGCGCCGTGCACCGAAGGGCGTTCCACGGAAGTCGCCGAGATGGAGAACATCCGCAACCTGCGTGCCGGGTGCCTGTGCGACCATATCGCTTCGCGTGTATTCGGGCGACCAGGGAATGAGCGTCCAGACTGCACGAGCGCGCCCCGCGGACTCCTCGAGCACAAGCTGCTCATGATTCACGATCGCTGGCGCGCCCGCCGCCCACACCAGCGCACCCGAGACAACGGCGACCACGCCCACCGCGAGGATGCGGCGCACGGGCGAAAGGATGATGGGGACGGCAAAGGCCACGAGCGCGGAGAGCAGTGCGGCAGAAACGATCAGCGGCCACGGTCCCGCCTCCAACCGCGCCCAAGCGCGCAGCCAGGGAACCGACGAGTTTTCAGATGCCCACACGAAGACCTGCGACAGAACGATCGTCGCGCCGCCTTGGGCGAGCAGTGCAGCGAGCACGGTGATGCGAACGCTGCGACCGAGCGATGCCGTCCCGAAGAAGACCCAAGGCAGCCCCAGCGATGCCCCCACCATCAGCAGCCAATCGGTCGGCGTGAGATGACTGATCAGCGGAAAGGTGCGCGACTCCACGCTGCCATCGGCGGCGAGCCGATCGAGCATGATCGGGTGTGCGTTCGCAATCAGCGGCGCGAAGACCGCGAAGAAACCCATGATGCTGATCCACACGATGCCAAAGACCGCACCCGGTCGCGCACGCACGCGGTCCCACGCATCCGCCCAGAAGCTCTTCGCTTCTCGCGCGCCGATACCGCGCATGACCTCAACGCCGGAGACCGACTGCGGCATGTCCGCGAGGGCTTCACTCATACGCCACCCGCGGATCGCACAGCGCGTAGAGGATGTCCGCCAGCAACAGCGCAAGCAGGCTGACGGAGGAGATCATGAATGTGTTGGCAAGGATCAGTTCACGGTCACGGAGGTTGATCGCCTCGATCACGAGGCTGCCCATCCCTGGAATGGTGAAGATGCGCTCCACGACCACGCTGCCACCGAGCATCGCAGGAAAGATTCCCACGAACATGGTGATCAGAGGCAGCAGGCTGTTGCGCAGCACATGACTGATCACGATGTCCTTTCGCGGAACGCCCTTGGCGCGTGCCGTGCGCACATAGTCCGCATTGAAGTTGTCGAGCATGCTTGCGCGCGTCTGCTTGCTCAACACGGCAAAGCCGCCGTACACCAGACACAGCACCGGAAGCGCAAGATGCCAGACCGTGTCGAGCAGCCAGCCGCGGTGCCAAACGCTCGATGGGTCCGTGTACGGCAAGAAGGTCATCGTCGCCTGCGCACTGTCGTGCAAGCCGCTCACTGGGAACCAGCCGAGATACTGGTTGTTGGCAAGGAAGCCGATGGCGAACACGCCCGCGAGCACGACAGGCACCGAATAGAGAAGCAGGAAGAGGAATCCGCTCGCAATGTCCGCCACGCCACCACGACGGATGCTCGCGAGCACACCCGTTGGCACCGCCACGAGATAGATGATCGGGAACGCGATCAGGTTGATCAGCATCGTGACAGGAAGCGCAGTCTTGATGAGATCCCACACGGGGCGATTGCGGGAGAATGCCACGCCGAAATCCGGCGAATCGATCGACACCACGTCTCGGATCACCTCGACCCCCGCGGGTGGGAAGGGACGTGCAGCAAACGCAATCGTCGCACGCTGCCGCGCTTCTTCAGCGAGCGACCATGCCTGATGCATCTGCGCGGCGGCTGCGTTCACCTTTGCCCAGGTCGCCGCTGCATCGGCTGGCACAGGCGTGGGCTGTCCGCCACCGAGCGGCAGATCACGGAAGTTGGTTGGATCGGCACCACCTTTGGGATCAAGCCGCGCAGTCCATGGATCACCGAGGACGCGCACATGATCGGCAAGGGCATCCTTGAACGCCCGCACCGATCCCACATACGTCCGGCGCCGCCCCTCCGCATCGCGCTGCAGCGTGCGGAACTCCTCGATGAGCGCATCCCCCGACTGCGGCGTGAAGGTCACCTCGAACGTCGCGGGGGCTGGGAACGCCCACTGCATCGGCAACTCAGGCAGTTCGCGCGGTACGGCGATGCGGTCACCCGACGGTGACTCCAGCGATGTGGTTCCAAAGCGCACTGGGCAAACGCGGGCAATCCAGCGCCCATACTGGACCACCACGGGATCATTTAGCCCGTAGCGATCCTCCATGTACGCCTGCATCTGCGCCACCTTGCTCGTGTCGCTCACCTGCCCACCCTGCACGGCGAGTCCAGCACCGATACCACCAGGCGCGAGTGCCACAATCAAAAAAACCATCAACGTGATCCCAAGCACTGTGGGAATCATCAGCAACAGGCGTCGGATCAGATAAGTGGCCATCGGACAGACTCGTGCTCAAACGGTCCGGTCAGTAGGCGGGCGCTGGCACGGATGTGCGGAAGAACTCCTCGGGCTGCAGACCACTGCGGTACATATTCACATTGCCAAAACGCCGATCGACGAATCGAAGCCAGGGTGCCACACGCACGAAGGTGTAGGGCTGCTCCTCCGCGATCACCGCTTCCAGTTGGCGCCAGACAAGCATGCGGTCGGACTCCACCATGCTGCGCCGCCCCTGCTCGATCAGCGCATCGGCATCGGCGTTCCGCCACTGGATGAAGTTGTCGCCGCCCTCGCGTGTGCTCTCGGAATGCCAAATCTGCCGCGGGTCGCTCTCGGGCGCGTTGTTTCCCCAGCCCATCGTGATCGCGTCGAAATCACGCAGTTTCAGCAGATCCTGATAGCGGCTCCAGTCCACTGGACGCGTGGTCACCAGAATGCCCGCATTGGTGAAACTGTCCTTCACGAAACGTGCGAGCCGCTCGGAAATCTCGCCGCCCGTGGCATAGGTGTACTCAAAGGTGAACTTGTCGCCCGCCTCGTTCTCCAGGATGCCATCGCCGTTGCGGTCCTTCCATCCTGCCTCGGCGAGCAGCGCCTTCGCCCGATCCGGGTTGAAAGTCAGTGGTTTGAGCGCAGGATCGCTCGCAGGGCTTTCGGGATTCATCGGCCCCTTCGAAACGATCCCGATGCCATCCCAAATGTCGCGGATCATGCGCTCGCGGTCGAGCAGCATGGTCATCGCACGGCGCACGCGCGCGTCATGGAACGGCGTCAGTCCCTTGCCGGCTCGAGGTCCGCACTGCCACGCGATGAACGAGTAACCGCAGCGCATGTTCACCCACTTGAGCGCATAGAACGCCTTCTCGAAGTCAGCATCCTCTCGCAGCACCTTGTTGAACTGCGGCGAAGATGGCAAGATCATCGATCCCTCGCCGTTGCGCAGCGAGACCAGCCGCCCAAGTTCATCCGAGACCACCTTGAAACGCAGACGCTCGAGTGGCGGCTTCTCCGCCCAGTATTGTTCGTTGCGCACAAGCACCACGTCGGTGCCAGGAGTCCACTGCACATCGATGTTGTCTGGGCCCGACGGCAGTTGCTGGAGTTTGAACTGCCCAGAACCCATCATGAGCCCGGTCCCCTGATTGATCTGGGACGGCTCGAACTTGCTGTACCAGTGCTTCGGCAACACGGGGTTCCCGAATGCGATGAGGGTGTTCGTGAAGAACGGCTCCTTGAACTCAAACTCCACAGTTTGCTCATCGATCACCTTCACGGTCTTGAGGTTGTCCTGCGTGCTGCGCGACCGCTCCGCTTCGATGAGCGGGTTGCCGATGAAGTCGAGGTACGTCCAGCGCACATCCTCCGCCGTCACCCGCGCGCCATCGCTGAAGCGGGCGCGCGGATTGATGTGAGCTCGGATCCAAAGTCCATCTGGATCGATCTGCCACGCATCTGCCAGCGCACCCTCCATCTTCAGCGTCTTTGGATTGAACGACCCAAGACTCTCGCAGACGCGGTCGAGCACGCGCGTTCCATAGACATCCGACTGGATGTAGGGGACGAGCTTCGCGGGCTGAGCTTCGAAGATTTCGGTGAACTCGCCACCGATGGCAAAGCCAGGAACACCGGTGGGATCGGTCGCGGGTGCAGGGGTCGCCCATCGCGTAACGGCAACGCCTGGTCGTGCCCACGCATCATCGGTCTGCGCCGCAGCGGCGGCCGGCGCAGCACCTGCGGCGACGGGCACTCCACTGGCGAACCCCTTTTCAATCTGCCGCTGCAGCAGCGCGTCCTGCCGTTCCATTTCGCCGAGCTTCACGCGGATCGACTCGATGGCAAGCTCCATGCGCGTGCGCTGCGTCATCGAAAGCCAGACCGAAATCAGCACGGCCAACAGCAGCAGAATGGTAAAGAAATCCTTGACGCCAAATCGACTTTGCATAGGACCTGAAAGGCTATCAGGAGCCGCGCCGCCGCCCCGCAGCAGCGGGGTCGACCGCCTGACGCAGCGCATCACCAAGAAAATTGAGCGCAAGCAGCGTGGCGGCGATACTCAGACAGGGCCAGAGAAGCAGCCACCAGCGACTCTGCACCGTGTTCACCTCAGAGAGACCTTCGGAGGCAAGATTCCCCCACGAGGGCATGGGATCGCGCACGCCGATGCCGAGGAAGCTCAGGAAGCTCTCGGCAAGAATCGCTGCGGGCACGGCGAGTGCCGCGTACACAGCCACTGTTCCCGCAACGTTCGGCAGTGCGTGTCGAAAAAACTGCCGCGCTGACCCAATGCCAAGTGCGCGACACGCTTCCATGAAGGGCTGCGCGCGCAGGCTCAAGACCTGACCGCGGATCACGCGCGCGATCGTCAACCAGCTTGTGGCACCGATCGCCACGAGCAGGACAACGAGATCGATCCCCTGCCCGAGTCCACCCGCACGGCGGATGCCTATGCGCTCGATGATCCCGTCCACGGCAACTGCCAGCAGCACCACGAGCAGCATCGATGGGAGTCCGTAGAGCACATCCACGGTTCGCATGAGCGCGTCATCCACCCGACCTCCGCGCGCACCACTGAGCGCCCCATACAGCGTGCCGACCGTCACGGCGATGAGCGCGGCGCTTGCTCCAACAAGCAGACTGACCGCACCACCAAGGAGGCAGCGCGCAAAAAGATCTCGCCCGAGCCTGTCCGTACCGAGTACTCGCGAGGGGATGTAGTTGCCCGCAGCGCGCTCCTGTTCGATGACCTCCGCGGCAGCGGCGGGCGTGGCCCACCAAGACGGCGGCAGGAGCGCCATCTGCAGGTTTCCAGCTTCGTAGCGGCGAACGGGCGCGCCGCCCTCCCGCTCCACGCGAGCAAGCGTCCACGGCAGGCTCACGATGCAGAGCCCAACGATGCATGTCAAGATCGCAGCACCCACGCGTGCAGACGACGGCCACGCCGCCCAACCTCGTGGTTGGCGAGCCGCAGCGACCGTTTCGTTCAATCGAGCGCTCGTCACGGTGCTGGGGTGTTTGGAGCGCGATCTGCGTCCGGCACCACTGCAGGCGATACGGCACTCCGGCCGCCGAGCAGCGCTTCCTGCTTTCCCTCTCGAACATCAGCAACGACCCGATCGACAGTCGCATCGCGCTGACGAGCATCCCGCTCGAGATCGGTGCGCATGGCACGAACCACCGCGTCAATCTCTGCCAGTTCCATCCCGCGCGAGCGCAAGTTCAGATCCACGAGCCTGCCCGCGAGCTCCCGTACGCGCCCCTCCGACTGCAGCGCCGCTGCTTCACCGCCCGCGCCGCGCTGCGCCAACCATGCGCTACCCGCCTCCTCGAGTTCACCCTGCACGCGAATCTCCTCGATACGAAGCGCATAGAGCGCTGGCTTGCGAACGCGCAAGACTGCGAGCGCCGTGAGCCGCTTCCCAGCGCGCGCGACCGCCTCTTGAAACGCAGCAGGATCACTTGCGCGCGCCTGCTCCAGCATCGTCAGCAGTTCTGGGGAGACATCGCGCGCGACCTCGATGATCGTTTGAGGATCAGGCTGCGCTGCGGCCCCTTGCGAAGACTGTTCGAGCAGCGCAGGCAGCGGCAGAACGCGGTGCACAAGCCGTTCTGATCCGATGGCGAGCGAGCCCCATGCTGCAGTACACGCGACCGCCGCCGCGACAAGGACAGGATGCACGCGCACGGAAGGTCCGCCGCACGCTCCGTCGTTTGCAGAGTGATTTTTCATCGCACCCCCTGCGCTGCGAGCGCGATCAGTTGCACTTCGCTCACAAGCTTGCGATAGGACGCATCCCGCGCCCGGAGCAGATCGATCGGATCATCAACGCTTTCGAGTGCACTGGATCGCACCTCCACGACATCACTATCCAAAAGCAGCGAGACAAGCACTGGCTCGGACGGCGTTTCAACAAGAACGCCTGCGCCGACATCAACCGCTTGCGCCAAAGCTGGTGGTGCGCCATCGATGGGTGGCTGCTGCTGCGACTGGGGCCACAGGAACAGGGCGACTCCGATTGCAGCGGCAACCAGTGCGGCCGCCACACGTCCCCAAGACCGGGTCCGCTGGGAGGGGAACCTCAGATTGCCCGGTGACAGCGACCCACGCGAAGCTGCCTCGAGGCGATCCACCAATCCCGCACGGTCCGCGAGGAGCTGGGTGCGCCGACGAAGGATGTCGCGGAGTTCCGGGCCCTCCGCCAAATCCGCGAGCTGCACGGCATGCCGCTCAGCATCTCCATTCGGCCCCTCCACGGGACCACCACCCTCACTGTGCTGTGGGTTCATCTGCATGTTGGAACGCTCCTGTTTCTACGGGATTGCATCGGAAGAAGCTCCTTTTTGCGTGCGCTCTATGGACGCACGAAGTCTGGCAACTGCCCTATGGTGGCGGGAAAGCAGGGTCCCGATCGGTTCCCCGAGTAAATCCGCCATCTGCTGGAAGCTCAAACCGCCAATATGGCGAAGATCAATGATTTCGCGGTCGGAAGGCGACAACTCTTGCATCGCCCGTTCCAGGTCGCGGATCCGAGGGTCGGGCTCCACAGGCGGCACGGGAGCCGCCGCAAAGGCAGGATCGCCGCTCGCACCACCGACCGCTTGCAGGTCGCCGGAAGGCCGCGCGTGGCGAGTCCGCCGCCGCATTTCATCTCGGAGGCGGTTTAGCGCGACCGTGAACACCCATGATTCAAAGCCGCTGACATCGGTCATGCTTGAGAGCTTCTCGGCGACCGTCACGAACACCGACTGCGCGATCTCCTCCGCGAGATCTGCATCACCGCACCGAGACCGCACGAGGGCAAAGACTCGCGGACCAAGTCGTTCGATGATCGTGCGCCATGCACGCTCAGTACCCAACCTTGCTGCCGGCCCCCTCTTGCCCTCGTCGCCTTGTGTGATCCGCTCGACGGCTCGGCGAAGATCGTCCGCGGGACCGTCAGTCATGCCCTTCTCCGATGGCGGTCGACATCACAGTGGAAGATCATCCTCAATGCCGCGTTCGGCGATCGTGCGCGGCTCGTACGCGCGGAACTCCACGCCATCGGGGGGAACGCGCGACGAGAAGGATCGGAAGCAAGTGGCACCCTGATCCCACACCAGTTTGACCACGCCT
Source organism: Planctomycetota bacterium (assembly GCA_016872915.1). Lineage (GTDB taxonomy): Bacteria > Planctomycetota > Phycisphaerae > Phycisphaerales > SM1A02 > F1-60-MAGs104. The sequence goes on from VGYQ01000009.1 coordinate 42,003, forward strand.
GTCGGTCCATTGCGCTGCTTCGCAAAGATCAGCTCCGCAACACCCACCTTGTCCAGATTCGACTCCGACCACTCTGGATCGCCTTGGTGGTAGTACTCCTCGCGGTGCAGCATCAGGATCACGTCCGCGTCTTGTTCGATCGACCCTGACTCGCGAAGGTCGCTCATGCGGGGACGATGCCCTTCGCGCTGCTCTGCCGCTCGGTTCAGCTGCGAGAGGCACACCACCGGCACATCAAGCTCGCGCGCCATCGCCTTGATGCCGCGACTGATCTCACTCACCTCCACCTGTCGACTCTCGCTTCGCGATCCGGAACTCATCAACTGCAGATAGTCAATGAACACACAGCCGATCTTGAACTTTTCCTTCAGGCGGCGCGCCTTCGATCGCAGTTGGAGCAGCGTCAGGCCCGGTGTGTCATCGATGAAAATCTTCGAGTCTTGCAGCGCATCACATGCACCGACCAAGCGCCGCATGTCATCGGAGACAAGGGTGCCCCGGCGCAGGCGCTGGCCATCCACACCCGCCTTGGCGCAGAGCAAACGTTGCACGAGTTGCTGCCTGCCCATTTCAAGGCTGAACATCACAGCTGGTGTGCCGCCAAGGGAGACGCCTTCCATCATGTTCAGTGCAAGGGCAGTCTTCCCCATCGACGGGCGCGCAGCCAGAATGACCATCTCGCCCCGCTGCAGACCGCTCGTCATTTCATCGACATCATCGAACCCGCAGCCCACGCCCGTCAGCCCAGTGCCCTCACGAGCCTCCAGACGTTGCATCGCCTCGCGCAGCAGATCAGGCAGGCTCGACACCGTGCTGCTCTCGCGGCGCTGCGCAATCGCGAAGATGCGCTGCTCCGCCTGCTCAAGGACCGCATCCGTGGGCTGATCACCCGCGAACGCCTCGTGGACGGTCACACTGGAAGCATCGATAAGTTGCCGCAAGGTCGCCTTGTCGCGAACGGTGCGCGCATACTCCATCACATACTGTGCGCTTGGCATGCTCTCGGAGAGACGCACGAGATACTCAAAGCCACCGACCGCATCGAGCACCTTGCGATCGGTGAGTTGCTGCACAAGACGCACTACATCGACCGACGCGCTGCTGTCATACAAACTGACGATGTTGGCGTAGATGACCTTGTGACGATCCTGAAAAAAGTCCTCCGGGCTGCGGATCACGGAAACGACATCGCCGATTGCCGAGGGATCGACCAGCAAACAGCCAAGCAAGGCGGACTCCGCTTCCTGCGCGTTGGGCGGCATCGCCTTGAGCAAACGCACGGTGTCCTGCGGATCCACCCGCACGGGCAAGCCGCCGCCGTCCCCCTCTCGGTTTCGCTCTCGGCGCGCCATCACCCTGCCGCGACGGGCTGTCGATTGACTTCGCTGACCTCTCCAACGACTCGGTCGCGCATCAGACGACCGACCTTGAACCGCACGGACTTGCGGGCGGGCACCGTCACGCGCTCAAGTGTCTTGGGATTCTGTGCTGTCCGCGGGGCACGCGTCTTCACTTCAAACACTCCGAAGTCGCGAAACTCAAGGCGGTTGCCAGATGCGAGTTCACCAATCATCTCGTCCAGAAACATCTGCAGCGCCTCCTTCACTTCGGTGCGGCTCTGTCCGGTGCGCTCGGCGATGCGGTCCACAAGATCTTTCTTGGTGATTGTTGCCATGTCTCTTTCAACCCCACTTTGTTTGATGTGCGTGTCACTTCAACGACCGACCCTGTCCAGTATTGACGCTTCGCACTGTCCAGTCAAGAGGCGCGACCCGCTGCGGCAACATTTCCACCACTTGTCAACTCGCTCCGCACACGATCCACCACCGAAGTGGTTGAAAGCCCGGGCCGATGTGCCAATATGCACAATTTTATGCCAAGTTCCTTGACAACTGCAGATTCGTTGATTGCCTTCCCGTCGTAGTCCCCCCCCTTGACATACACGTCCGGAACGGTAGCGCGGAGCAGCGCTTCCGCAGTCGGCTCCTCGAAGATGGTGACGTAGTCGACCGATGCAAGTTCGCCGATGAGTTCCGCGCGGTCGCTCTCGCAGTAGATCGGACGCGTGGCGCCCTTGAGTGCGCGCACTTGCGCATCGCAGTTGAGTCCAACGACCAGAATGTTCCCGTGCGACTTCGCCTCCCGCAGGTAGGCGACATGGCCCGCGTGAAGCACATCGAAACATCCATTGGTCAGCACGATCGTGCGGCCTGCTGCGCGGTGCGCCGCGATCTCCACCAGCAGGTCGGCGCGCGTTCGGAGTTTTCCTCGGACGGACTGGCTGAGTCGGATCACCTGGGCCTGCACTTCCGGCAGGGTGAACGCCCGCACGCCAAAGATCTCCACCTCCATGCCAGCCGCCACATTGGCAAGCGCGACGGCCTCTGGCCACGGCACACGGTTTGCCGAAGCGCCAGCGAGCACGGCAAGCACCATGTCTCCGGCACCTGCCACGTCATAAACGGGGCGCGCCACCGTGGGCAGATGCTGTGCTTCACCCGTTCGCTCCTGCAAAACGGCGCCAAAGCGATCCAGTGTGACAATCGCCGCGTCCAGATCGAGGGCGGTTCGCAGTTGTGCCGCGAGCACCTTTGATCCGGCGACCACATCGGTCGGATCGATCAGGCGGCCGACAGCCTTCTCCGCCTCGGAACGATTCGGCGTGATCGCCGTTGCACCTCGATAGCGACCATAATCACTGATTGCAGCTGGATCGATCAGGACGGGAATCTTCCGCTGCCGACACCGCGCGATCACCTTCGCACAGAGTTCAGCGGAGCAGACTCCTTTGTTGTAATCCTCGATGCACACCACATCACACCGTTCGATCTCTTGATCGATCACGCGCGAGATTTCAGCACGCACCGCTTCACTGATTGGTGCACGCGACTCAATATCGATTCGGAACATCTTCTGTGGATGGCGGTGCTGCGCACGCCCGATCAGCGATCGCTTCACCGTCGTGGGACGCGAGGGATCCGCGATCAGCCCATGTGTCGCGCAGCCGCCCTGTTCGAGGCATCGCCGAAGGACACTCCCCTCCTCATCACAACCGATCAAACCGACGCACGCCACTGTTCCACCGAGCGCCGCGGCAAAAACGGACACATTCCCCGCACCACCTGGCGTGTCGATCGTCGCTTTCGGCTCTCGCACGGCGAGCACGGGAACAGGGGCATCCGGGCTCAGTCGTTCCGCATCCCCTTCGAGGGCTTGATCGAGCATGAAGTCCCCGATCACGAGCAGGCGGAACGCCTTCCAATTGCGAAGCGAGGCCAGCATGCGATCCTCAGTCGTCTGCATGGGGGAACAGGCTACCTGCGCAGAGGGGCTGCACCCAAGGTGCCGCCAAAGAGCATGTCGAGCAGATCCCCCAGTTCCGCCTCACCGTCTATGAATCGGATCTCGAGTCGTGGCACGATCACCGGCAGTCCGATCACCGACTGATCGGGTGCAACCTTGACCCAATCCTTGAGTGTCATGATGATCGCCTCCGCGCGCTCGGCACGCGCAGCCACCGTCAGCTGGGCGACCTGCCTTCGACCATACCGCGCATGGTCCCGAAGACTCGCCACATGGACGACCTCCGCGCCGTGCGCGCGCGACTGTTCGGCAAAGTCCGCAGGGCGACCGACACCCGCCCACACGGAGACGCGCCTTCCACGCAACCAATCGACCGATTGCGACTCGCTCGTGCGCTGTCCGCACGGCTCAAGCGCGTGAACGGATAGCGTGGACCAGGCGTGCTCACACCACGCGAGCGGCGGTCGCCCATGCATCGACGCGATGAGTGCGCTGACTGGCGCATCGACCGCGGATGCGCGCGTGACGATGACAGCGCTCGCACGAGCCATATTTTGCCCAGACTCACGAAGGCGGCCAAGCGGCAGAAGACCGCCGCGCAACCCGCGTGCACGCGCATCCACGAGCACAAGATCAAGGTCGCGCGCAATGCGACGGTGCTGAAATCCATCATCCAAAATGACGCACCCCACGCTCGGATCACCCGACATGACCTGTCGGATCTCATCGAGCCGCCGCGCACCCACGGCCAGCCGCGCAGCAGGCAGGAGCATCTGGTGCTCCAAGGCCTCATCCGAAAGTCCGTGGTGGCTTCGGTATCCACGAAGCGCGATCAGTGGAACGCGCCCGCGCGCGAGTGCACGCGCCGCAATCCAACGCACCACGGGACTCTTCCCCGTACCGCCCACTTCGATGTTTCCAACCGACACCACGGGAACACCCAGGGTGTGAACGCCGACACCACGGTCAAAGCGTGCATTGCGAGCACGAACGACAGCTCCATAGGCGGCGGCCGCGATCCGCGCGGCTGGATCGCACCAGGTCGGCAGCAGGCGTTCATCGGCGTTCATGTCTGCAGCGTGCCGCTCGCGCCAAGAAGCCTTCGCAAGATCGGCAAAACCATACGCAGCGGCAACCCCGCGATGGTCGACGGATCGCCTTCGCACTCGACGGGCCATCCTGCAAGCAGGATCTCATCGATGTGGTAGCCGCCTGCGCGCCCCTGCCATCCACCCGCAGTTATGTGTGCCTCCAGGAGATCCGTCGAAACTGCCCCGAAACGCACGCGCGCCACATCACTCGACAGAAAGCGCCGACCCGACGTCACGCAGTGAATCGCGACACCCGTCACCACGCGCTGCGTCCGCCCAAAGGCCCCCTCGAGCATCTGTCGAGCAGCGGCTGCATCCGAGGGCTTTCCAAGGACTTGGTCATCCACGACGCACACCGTATCTGCGGCAAGAATGATGCGCGCATTCGGCGCTTCGTGCGTCAAGCGCGCGCGCTGCTGCAAGAGCTGTGCAACCTTGAACCACGCAAGCGCGCAGCAATCCTCACCAACATGGTCCGCCCGAACACGAAGCCGACCATCATCGATGTGCGGCACGAGTACCGTGGCTGGAAAGCCAGCGGCTTCGAGCAGCTCTCTGCGCCGCACGCTTGCGCTTGCCAGCACCAGCGGCGACGTCACGCTGCCACCTCCGCTGATTGCAGTCGTCGACGCACAAGCGCAGCCACGGCTTCCACGCTGATGCGTTCCATCACGGAAGCACCGCGTCCAGCATCGCGGTGTGCATGCAGATCGAGTTCCAATCCTTCCCCGCCGTGAACGCACCACTCCGCGCCTCCATACGGCCCGTCGATCAAGGGTCGCGTCGCGCCGTACAAACCGACGAAAGGAGTGCCAAGCCCCGCCGCCATGTGAATCGGCGCAGAGTCGAGCCCGATCAAGAGCGCGGCATCACGCACCGCAGCCACGGTTGCTGCGACCGACAACCGCCCCGTCATGTCATGGATGCGAAGTCCCGAGATCTGCCGCAGCAACTCCGCGATGGGCGCGGTCTGCGGCTCTTCTCCGGGGGCACCTGTGAGAACAACATCATGAACGCCACTCGCGAGAAGCTCGGCACGCGTTCCATGCAGCAGTGCACCCCAGCGCTCATCGATCCAACGCTTCCCCTCCCATCCATTTGTGGTGGCCAGAAGCAGCATCCGCGGGCGGATGGCTGCGCGCTCGCGCGCCGTTTGCCACTCCCGTTGCCCCGCCACTGAAACTTCGAGCCGCATATCGGCACGCGCGGGCGCACCAACTGCGGTCACCAATTCGAGCATCGCATCGACCACATGTGCATCCGGATGGCGCGGCACTCGCCGATTCGCACCGAGCCACGCGAACTCACGGCTCCCTTGGTGCCCCACCCTCGTCGAGGCGCCCGTCGCGAGGGCCATCAGCCCACTTCGTGCGAGTCCCTGCGCATCAATCACCAAGTCGTACCTGCCTCGCCGCAACTTCGTGAACCATTGAAGCGCTCGCACGGCCACTGGCAGGCTGCGCCACCAACGACGGAACTCGCGCTTCGGGAACTCGATGATGCGGTCCACGGCGGGGTGACCCTGCACGGCGCCCATCCATCGATCTTCCACGACCCAGTCCACTGTTGCCTTCGGGAAAGCCTCCCGAAGCGACCACGCCAGTGGCACCGTACGGCACACATCCCCGAGCGCGCTCGGGCGCACAATGAGGATGCGCCGGGGTTTCGACCGCATGCGAAGAGTCTCTCCAAGTATAGTGGTGGAAAGGGCGATTCCGAGCGGCATCTGTGAGCGATCCGAAAGAACATCCTCCGCGATCCGCGACTCCGCCCGCTGCGGCCACCTCGGCGAGCGCGCCCAAGTCGCAAAGTGCGCCGAGCACCCCTGCCCGCGATCCTGGCGAGTCTGGCAGCGGCGAGAGCGGAGGTTCTCGCAGCGGCAGTTCGAGCGACACCATGCTCGGCAAACTGATCGTGGACCGCGGGCTTGCAACACAAGCCGAGGTGGATGCCGTATTCGCCGCGATGCGAACACCAGCTGGCGCTGCGCGAGCGTTCACCGACATTCTGATCGAAGGACAGATCGTGACGCGGCGGCAACTTGCCCGACTTCGCAGCGAGGCAGAGAGCGATCGCTCTGTGCTCCGTATTCCGGGCTACCAGATGGTGAGGAGACTTGGTGCGGGCGCGATGGCTGCCGTGTACTTGGCGCGTCAGACCAGTCTCGACCGACTGGTGGCCATCAAGATCCTGCCGCGTCGATACTCGTCGGATCCGACATTCGTCGAGCGCTTCTATAAAGAAGGACGCGCCGCCGCCAAACTGTCCGATCCGAACATTGTGGGGGCGCTCGATGTCGGCAGCGTTGGCGAGCAGCATTACTTTGTGATGGAGTACGTGGATGGTGAGACCGTCCATGACCTCATCACCAAGTCAAAGCGCTTGTCCGAGCGGGACGCACTCACCATCACACGGCAGATCGCCAGTGCACTGAAGCATGCGCATGCCAAAGGCTTCATTCACCGCGACATCAAGCCGAAGAACATCATCATGACGAAGTCGGGCAGCGCGAAGCTTGCCGATCTCGGCCTTGCGCGCGCCATCGACGACAAAAAGGCCGCCGAAGCAGAACGACACAAGGCTTTCGGCACGCCCTACTACATCAGTCCCGAACAGGTGCGTGGGGCCGTTGACCTCGGGCCACCGGCAGACATCTACGGGCTTGGCGCGACGCTTTACCACATGCTCACGGGGCGCGTTCCCTTCAAAGGGAACGGTCCGAGTGAGGTGATGCGTGCGCACCTTTCCGAGGAGCTCGTGCCGCCAGATCAACTGGTCGGCGGTCTCTCGCAGCACACGGCTGAGATCGTTGAACTCATGATGCGCAAGCGTCCCGCAGAGCGCTACCAGAGCGCGGTCGAACTGATGGAGGACCTCGATCTTGCACTCGCGGGTCAGCCGCTGCGCTATGCCACGCGTGCGGTCGACCTTGCCGACATTGCCAGCGATGTGGAGTCGCAGGCGCAGACCACCATACAGGCCGCAGCCACATCCGGCCGACTGCCGCAGTGGGCCGTGCTGCTGATCGTGGTGCTCTCGGTCGTGTGCCTCGCGCTCCTCGTCCTCATCATTCTCAAATGAACGCGCCCGACGCCGCCTACGGTGCGCCAACCCTGTCGCGCAATTCGACCATCATCTCGATCTCCACGCTTGCTCCGAGCGGCAGAGCATTGGTGCCAACTGCCGCTCGGGCATGGCGCCCAGACTCACCAAAGATTTGCTGCAGCAGATCACTTGCCCCATTGGCCACTTTGGGCTGCTCAGTAAATCCATTGCAGCTCGCGACGAAGACGCCAAGCCGCACGATGCGCGCGACGCAATCGAGCGAGCCGCCGCACTCGGCCGCTACCACGGCAAGCCCATTGAGAATGCACTGTCGCGCTGCCTCTTGGCCACGCTCGATCGTGACGGGGTCGGGAACCAACCCGGTTGCCAAGAGTTTGCCATCGCGGAAAGGCAGTTGACCACTGACTATCAAAAGGTTGCCCGTCCGAACGCACGGCACATAGGAGGCGACCGGCTTCGGGGCAGAAGGGAGCACAAGCCCCAGATTTGCAAGTGCGGCAGTTGGCGAATGGGGTTGAGATTGCGGGGAGGTTGATTGGGGCATTGGGAAT
>VGYQ01000010.1 GCA_016872915.1 Planctomycetota bacterium
TCTCGCACGCGGAGCGTCGCGGCATTCCGCTCCAGTGACACATCGATTGACTCCACGCCATCCACTTCGCGCGCCTCTGCAGTGATTGCTGCGACACAGCCGCCGCAGTGCATCCCACGGACATTCAATTGAACCGTGATCGGCTCGCCGGGCGCGGGCGTGCTATCGCTCCCGCATGCGCTGCAGAGCAACAACACGAGTGTCCCTGCAGTGCGCCGAAGTGCGCGTCTTCCTTTCATGAGTGCCCCTTCAGGACAACTGCCTGGAGCGCCGACTCCACAAGAGCCCGCGCCTCTGCAAGCGGCTTGGAAATGCGTGCACCCGCTGCTTGCACGTGTCCGCCACCACCGAACTGCGCCGCGAATGCGTTCACATCGATACTCGGCTGCCCCTCCGCGGCGGACTTGCTGCGGAAGCTGCACTTGGTGACTCCAGACGATTGCTCACTCAGAAGGCAGGACATTCCGATGCCACCAATCGTGAGCGGGATATTGACGATGCCACCGATGTCGTCGCTACTAGCACCGGTGGCGGCGAAGTCACCGAGGCCGAGGAGCATGAGAGCAACGCGTCCCTCCCGGTGCAGCGTGACAGAAGACAAGGCACATGCCGTGATGCCAAGACGCGCGGGTCTTCCGTTCTCCTCAAGCAGTTGATGCAGATACACGTGATCGACTCCGGCTTCGAGCAATCGCGAAGCAAGCGCAAGCACGGCGGGTGTGACGCTTTGGAATCGGAACCAACCCGTATCCGTTGCCAGTCCCGTGAAGAGCGCCTCGGCGATGGAGTGTCTTCCGCCATGCTTCCGCAGATCGATGCCGAGCGCCTCGACAAGTTGGGCAACGATCTGCGTCGCCGCGGCAGCGGAGGTATCGATCACGCGATCGCTGGCGATCGGATCACCTCGTCCATGGTGATCCAGTCCAACCACGCGTCCGGCCATCGACTTCAGCCAGAGGTCAAGTGGCTCGACCTGATTCCAAGAGCCAGTATCGACCAGAAGCGCGAGGTCGATGTTTGGATCCATTGTTGGCGGATTCCCGTGCATCGTTTCCCCCTCACGCGCGAGAGCCCGAATGTTCGGATCGACCGATCCACAGAAGAATCCATCTGCGCGCAGGCCCACAGCCCGAAGGGCACGCACAGCGGCCAAGACCGAACCGGCTGCATCGCCATCGGGGCGTGCGTGAGTCAGTACGGCGATGTGCTTCGCACCTCGGAGCCGCTGAGCGATCTGCGCGATCGTGGCAGTCGATGCATAGCCATTCATGCTTCAACCTTCTCGCAGTCGCGCGCCATCTGCTCCACGAGACTATCGACTGAGTCGAATCGAACCATACCCCGAATCCAACGCAGAAAATGAACGCGAATCGTCCTGCCGTAGAGATCGAGCGAGGAACCCACCCCGAGCAGATGCACTTCGAGCGTTCGTGGCTGTTCGCCAAATGTCGGGTTGCTGCCGATGCTTGCCGCGCCGCGCCACCTCTCACCACCAGCGCTAGTCACTTCCACGGCGTACACGCCGTCGGCGGGGAGCATGATGCCGCATGGATCGACGTTTGCGGTCGGGAAGCCAAGTTCGCGACCACGCTGCGCGCCCCGCACCACGGGCCCCTCGACTATGTGGGGACGACCGAGCACGCGCGCGGCATCGGCCACACGTCCACGTTCAAGCAGCCACCGAATCAGTGAACTTCGCGCACCCACGACATTGCCATCGCAGAGGCTGACTTCGACCTGATTGGCAACGAGTGTTCGGAACCCAAGACGTGCGCCCGATGCTTCGAGCGTGCGCACATCGCCGCTCCGAGCGCGACCGAAACGAAAATCTGCGCCCTCGACGATCAGCCCAAAGGGAATGCGCCGGTGCAGCCATTGAATAAAGTCCTCAGGCGAGCGCCCCAGCAACTCTTCATCGAGCCGCAGCGACTCGACGCGGGTGGCACCCGCCTCGCACAAAAGGCGCAAGCGCTCTGCAGGCAGCGTGAGCAGTGCAGGCGCACCCCCTCCAAGCAACGTACGCGGATGCGCATCGAAGGTGACGGCGATCACGCACTCGACATCCGCCTCCTGCCGCGCGGCGCGCACGAGCGCCTGGTGCCCCAGGTGGACACCGTCGAAATTGCCGATAAGGACCGCATCCATCTGAGAAACACTCCCATTTCGGGATCGAAACGGGTAGTTTTACGCCATGCAGGGAGTTCGATCAACCGAAAGCGGCAGTTCATCAGTACCGGCACAAGAAACACTGCTCGAAGACCTCTGCGGCGAGTTCCGATCCATCGCCGCTGAACTCGTGCCCTGGTTCGTCGACAACATGCCTCGCATGTACTTCTTGGACACACCCCCTGCAGCGCAGCGTGCACATCTGCGCGCCATCTTGGCTGCACGCGCATCGGGGCGCCCAGTGGATACGACGTTCCGGTCGAGCGATGGATCATCCATCACCGCCATCCGATCGGGCAACAGAACGGGGATTCTGGCTGAAGTCGTGCGCGAGCTGCCGCTCGATGCGTCACTGCGTGCCGCCAAGATTCATACCTCCCGCGACGGCTCACTCATCATCGACACCTTCGAGTTTGGCGAGCAAGAGCCCTTTGACCCGACGCAACCTCGGCAGTGTGCCGCGATGGATGCGGCAGTCGAGTTCGCACTCGTGCACCACCCAACCATTGCCGAAGAGGACTTTCGCCGATATCTCGCAGGCTGCTCCTCGCGGTACCTGCTCACGCTGACCCCTCTTCGAATGTGTCGGCACTTTGAACTCTTCCGCTCGGTGAGTGGCACAGAGTTGCCGACCATCTCACTCGAAACCGAAGATGATCCAACCGTGGCGCGCATCACACTGGCCGTGTCGAACGCTCGGACTCGCACGATGCTGGAGCGTGCTGCACGTGTGCTTCGGCGCCATGATGCAAGCGTTGTCCGTGCGCACCTCGATGTGGCACGAGATGGGGATGCCGGGCGCGTGACATTTATTGCCTTCATCGCGCAGTGGGCAAGTGGAGCACGCATCGAGTCGAATGATCCGCGTTGGCTGCGGCTCCGCGAGGAACTGCTGCGCGTGAAGTGGCTCGATTTCCGCGTCATCGAGTTCGTCGAACGTCACCCAACATTCACGGTGCCCGAGGGGGAACTGGTGGCAGCCTTTGCGGATCTCGTTCGCCACATGCTTGTCCCTTCCGATCCGCTGGCGTTCACCCGCGACCGCGTGACCGAGACGCTCGCGGCTCATGCCTCACTGACGAAGCCACTGCTGGAGCTCTTCCAAGCGAGATTCGATCCTGCGCATCCGCTGACGCAGCATGCCTTTGACCTTCGCGCCGAGGAACTGGCGACACGCATCGCCGCCCTCGGCGACTCGGATGATGCGCGGGATGTCTTCGAGGCGCTGTGGCGGGCGATCCGCGCAACGCTGCGCACGAATCTCTTCGTCCCCAACCGCTTCTCACTGGCGCTTCGTCTTGCGCCGGATCTGCTCCAGGGACCGACACGTCCGGAACTCCCCTTTGGCGTGTTCTTCGTCTACGGCCGAGGCTTCCATGGCTTCCATGTTCGCTTCAAGGAAATCGCGCGCGGCGGACTCCGAATCGTGAAGCCAACAACGGCGGTGCTCTACGACCGCGAGTCGGAGCGGCTCTATGACGAGGTGTATGGGCTTTCCTTTGCGCAGCAACTCAAGAACAAGGACATCCCGGAGGGCGGCGCAAAGGCTGCCATCGTGCTTGAGCCACCGGCAGAAGCCACTCGATGCGTCAAGGCATTCGTGGATGGCATCCTCGATCTCATCACGCCGGAGGCTGCCACGCGCAGCCAGGTGGTCGACCTGCTCGGGTTCAATGAGTTCATTTACCTCGGTCCCGATGAGAACATCACTCCCACTCATATTGACTGGATCGTGGAACGCGCCGTCTTCCGCGGCTATCCGCTGGCGAACGCGTTCATGAGTTCCAAGCCAGATGGTGGGATCAACCACAAAGAGTTTGGCGTCACGAGTGAAGGCGTCAATGTCTTCCTGCGGACGGCATTGCTCGCCCGCGGCATCGACCCCACGAAGCAGCGCTTTACCATCAAGATCACGGGTGGACCCGATGGGGACGTAGCGGGCAACATGATGCGGATTCTGTCGCGCGATTACGGGCAGAACGCGTGCATCGTTGGAGTGGCGGATGGCAGCGGTATCGGAGAGGATCCAAACGGACTCGATCATGGCGAACTCATGAGGCTGTTTCAGGGGGGATATCCCATCGTGCACTTTGACCCCTCGCGGCTTTCGCACCGCGGAAGAGTCGTTCCCGCCGACACTCCAGAAGGCGTCCAGCTTCGCAACTCGCTCCACAATCGGCTCGTGACAGATGCGTTTGTTCCTGGTGGCGGGCGCCCTGCCACCATCAACGAGCGCAATTGGCAGGAGTATCTGCAGCCCGATGGTCGCCCATCAAGCCCACTGATCGTGGAAGGCGCGAACCTCTTCCTCACTCCACAGGCGCGTGAGCTGCTGACCAAGGCTGGCACGACAATCTTTAAGGACTCGAGTGCCAACAAGTGTGGGGTGATCTGCTCCAGTTTTGAAATTGCATCGAGCATGCTGATGGATGAGGCGCAGTTTCTTGCAGTGAAACAGAGATATGTGGAGGAGGTACTCACGCGGCTGCGTGAGATCGCGCAGGCAGAGGCGGTCATCCTGCTCGCCGAGTCAAAACGCCATCCGTCGGTATCGCTGCCCGAACTTTCGACCCGCCTCTCGCGAGCGATCAACTCGGGTGCCGATGCGATCAAGCCCGCCGTGGCGTCGTGGCGCCGAGAGCACGGCGATCTGTTTCGCGAAGTTGTTCTGCGCCACCTGCCAACGGAACTCCACCGCGCCTGTGGCGAGCGGATCTTCTCGGATTTGCCAGTTCCCTACTTGGAGTGGATGGTGGCGAAGAGCATGGCGAGCCGCTTCGTCTACCGTGAGGGGATCGACTTCTTTGCGTCCATGGACAGTGATGCCATCGCTTCCGTGGCGCTGCGGTACCTGCAGAAGTCTCGCGAGGTTCGCGCCCTTGTGGATCAGGTCCGCTCCAGTGGGCTTGCCAGTGCGGAAGAAATCGCAGCGCTACTGGAGCGCGCTGGCACACGCGCCGCACTGTTGGATTCTGGCTCATGACCAGGGCATGCCGTCCATGCATGCTCGCGGCCGTCGCGCTCCTTTTGCCGGTCGCCATTGGACGCGCTCAGGTGCCCGCGACCGCGCCCGACGTGGAGTCGGCAAGAACCTGCGACGCCCCAGTGGAGTCGGTTCTGCTCTATCAAGGCCGAGCGGCGGTCACGCGCAAGGCGACAGTCCCGCTGACCTCCGGCGTGTGGCGGCTTCGCTTTCCAGGCCTGCCCGTATCCGTGCAGCCCGAGACGGTCGAGGCGAGGTCGTCTGTTGGAAAAATCTTGTCAGTCGACTTTCTGGCACAAGCCACTGTGGAGTCACCAACGACACCTGAAGCGCAGGCCATCGATGCAGAGATCAAAAGGATCGAGCGCGAACTTGCCGACACCGAGGACACGCTCTCTGGACTTCGAGCAGACCAGCGCCGCGTCGAGGCAATTGGTGTGCGTGCAACAACAGATGCGACCGCGACCGCTGGAACTTCACAGCTCGATATCTCACGGCTTGAGGCGCTTCTGAAGTGGACCACAGAACAACAGACTCGTATCTCTCGGGCTCTTCGCACGGCGGAACAACGTGCAATGGAGTTGGCTGCAGAGAGGTCGGCAGCGGAGGTTCGGCGAAAGCAGCTCGGATCTATGAGCAGTTCGGTGCAGTCGGCAGAAGTGGTGGTCGCCATCACGGAGAGTGCAAGTGCAGACGTACGGCTTTCCTACCTGGTGGACCAGGCCGGTTGGGAGCCCACCTATTCGGTGCGCGCAGATCCGGCTGCCGGGACAGTACGGATCGAGTTTGATGCACGCGTCAGGCAAGCCTCGGGCGAAAACTGGCGAGGCGTGCAGTTGGCGCTTTCCACGGCACAGCCATCAAGGGCGGCTGCGCCTCCAACGGTCATCCCATGGCGGGTCGACGTCCAACAGCCGATTCGCCCCATGCCCAGAGGCGGGACCTCCCGAGGTGTGGAAGTTTCCTCACCGACTGTAGAGGCAGCCCCATCTGCCCCGGCCGGTCTGATCGGATCAGGTGACGATGCTGCCTCGCTCTCTTCCGACGCACGGATTGGTGGGAACGGCCCTGCCGTGTCCTACGCGATTGAGCTTCCTTTCGATGCGGTGAGTGACCGCGAGGCGAGCCGGCGCGCCCGTATCGCATGCTTCGATACCAAGGCGCGATTCGTCCACTGCGCGCAGCCCGTGGCGGGAGATGGTGTCTTCCTTCGTGCAACGCTGGTCAACAGCAGCAACTTCAATCTGTTGCCGGGGCAGTGCTCTGCATTTGTCGGCAGTGACTTCGTTGGAGCCGCTCTCTTCGCTGGTGCGGCACCGAATGAGGACGTATCGGTATTTTTTGGCATAGATCCATCTGTCATCGTCCGCCGTGAAGAAGTGGAGCGCGTGGAAAGACAGTCGGGGCTGTTTGGTGGCGGAACCGATACGGTGTGCGCCTTTCGCATCTCGATTCTGAACGGCAGTGGACGAACGATCGATATGGAACTCATGGATCGAAGACCAGTCAGTGGGAGTGATCGAATTGAAGTCCGAGTCGAGGATGCCAAGCCATCACTTTCGATGGCCAGTGAGTACCTCGCAGCATCTGCTCCGCTTGGCTTGCTTCGATGGGATCTTGCTGTGCCGCCCGCCCGCCCAGGCGAGGATGGAATGCTGGTGACCTGGCGTACCATCGTGAGTCGCCCGAAGGAACTTGATATCACCCCCCTGCCGTGATTCGGCTCGGGTGATGAGTGCCATGCCGATGACCGCCCTGCTGCTCCCGCTCTCGCTGATCGTGACCATCCTGTCATGGCAGGGAGAGTCTGCGACCGCTCCGACACAGGCCGATGCCAAGCCCGCCCGCCGAGTTCATGTGATCGTGGACCGCAAGACAGGGGCTGGCGGAGCAGTGGTCACGGAGGAGGAAGCGCGGCTCGTGATTGAGCGCGATGGCAAGCGAACGGAGTTCAACAAGGATCTTGTGATCGATGTCATTGATCTTGTGGACGTGACATCTCCTGCTCCCGCGCTGGTCTATCTACGCGATGGAGGCGTTCGTCGCGTACAGCTGGTCGCAGATGACTTTGACGAGGTGCGACATGTGATTGGCGATTCGCCGCGCAGTATTCCTCGCGCAGAGGTGTACCGCGTGGTGCTAGTTCGACCCTTTGACGATCAATACAAAGCGCTGCGGGAATCGATCGAGCCCGATGATTATGCGCGGCGGCTCGCGCTCTGTGACTGGCTGGTGGCGCAGCGCAAGTACGCACTTGCGGAGCAGGAGCTTGTTCCGCTCGTTGAGGCGAGCAAGCTGCCGGAAGCGGTCGCACTGCTCAAGCGGGTACGGTCGCAACTCAAACTCCATGCCGGGAAGACAAGCGGAGCAACGGATCGCACCAATGCCGATACGAAGAAGAAGGCCGAAGATGTCACTCCGGTATTCGACAGGAGTGGCCTCCGTCTTCTGAGTGATGCAGAGGTCAATCTCATTCGTGTCTATGAGATTGACTTTGACCGACCGCCTCGCATCGCCATTGCAGCGGCGGATGCACGCCAACTGTTTGCAGACCATGCCTCGAGTCCGCGGGTTCCGCGCGATCCGGCGGAGCAGACGGCACTCGCCGAAGGAGATCCACTGCGTCTTGTTCGGCTTGCGTTTGATCTGAAAGCGCGCGACTTCTATCCGCGAATCCGTGTCCTCACAGAACCGGAGTCCATGCTGCGCTTCCGCCGTGATGTGCATGACAGTTGGCTGATCCCAAACTGTGCGACAAGCGGATGCCACGGGGGCCCCGATGGAGGCTCGCTGTTCCTGCATGAGGGAGAGCGGGGCAACACCCAAGTCGCGACGACGAACATGTTGCACGTTTTGCTTGGACGGACTGGCGATCGCCCTCTCGTCGACTTCAGTGATGCGGCACGTTCGCCGCTGCTGCAGTATGCGCTGCCGCGGGATGAAGCCGCGACTCCTCATCCACCCGTCCCTGGCTGGAAACCTGCATTTGGCAAGCGAGTCAATGAAGCGAAATTCGCGGCATCTGTGGCGTGGATTCGTTCGCTCTATCAACCGCGCCCGACCTACCCAGTCGAGTATGCCCCGCCTGACTTTCGCCTTCCCCCCGCGGGCAGTGATGCAGATCAAGACGAGCCATCCCGCTAGTTTGGCGCAGGCGTACACTCAAGAGTTCCCATGACAAGCACCTTCCTTCGCCTTTCCGCGATCCTTGTCGCGCCGTGTCTGATGTTCGGCTGTGAAGATCCGAAGATCGCTGAACGCGATCGAGTCGAACGCCAGATTCGTGAAGGGGGTGCGAAAATTGCTCAAGCAGCAAGGTTGGCAAGCACCGACAGAGTCGCAGCGGCAGAGACGCTGCGGTCCGCTGGATCGAACCTCTCTCGCGTATCCAACGCGACTGGTGCTCAGAAGCAGGCTGCGGCAGGCTTGGCAGCTGGCGCTCTCACACAGGCGGCTCTGCTCGAGATTGGCCGCGCGGATCAGTTGGAGAGCGAGAATCGTGCGGCACGAAGTGTTGCCCTCGGACTCCTCTCCATCCTGGATCAGCTTGAGCTTGCCATATCACTCGCAAGCACAGAGACCACTGCAGGTGACTTTGGTTCAGATCTGTCGGATGCATCAGCTGCTCGGTCGGAGTTGGATGGTCAGCGGCAGGAGTTGGAAGCACAAGTAGCGGCATTGCAGGCAGCGGGCGCGGATGCTCTCGCACGTGCGCAAGCGCTTCTGGATGAAGCTGAGGTCATTCGGCAGCGTGCAGCGAGTGCAGGGCCGGGCGAGATCACCCAGATCGCGGAGAAAGCAGCGCAGCAGCGAAATCTTGCGGTACCGCTGCAAGCAGAAGCATCCACTGCAGAATCGACGGCTGCCATCCAGGAGTCGCTCCTCCGTATCCGAACGGCAGAGGCGACTGGTGCAGCAACGCGCGTTGAAGCCATTGAACGCGCGGTGGAGTCACTCACTCGGCTGGGATCCTCGCGTGAGCGCACCGCAGAGTCATCGGCAGAAATGGCTGCGGAGATCGGAAGTCGCATTGATGAACTGCTGGGTGCCGCTGATCCAGAGGCAGACACAGGGCTCACAGGCTGTACAGAGCGCGCTCAGCAGGATCTCGAAAACGCACGGAGTTCCGCGCAGCTGATCGGTGCGCAGTCAAGTGTTGCATTCCAGATTCAGGCGGCGATCGCTCGGTCCTTCCTCAGCAAGGGGCAGTCTGAGTTTCAGCATGCACTGCTTCTGCATGCGCTTGCCGAGAGCGCTGCACTGAGAAAAAACTCCAGCGAGTATGAAGTAAAAGCGAATGACTGGCTGGCGAAGGCGCAGGCGTCGACCCAGTCGGCCTTGGAGGCGTACACCGAACTGCAAACGATGCTGTCGTCAGGCAGCGAGTCTGATGCGAAGCGAGCCTTTGGAGAGACTGTCACGCGCGCCCTGCAATCGATCACGAAGCCGACCTTCGAGATCTCTGCTGCTGCTCCCGAGACCAAGACAGCGAAGCCGGAGACATCGGAAGAGTCATCCACGGATGCCACTCCGCCGGCTTCGGATACCACTGCATCGTCTGGCCCACCCTTTGAAAGCTTAGAGGCGTTAGCTGCATTTCTGAGCGATCCCAACAAGGATCCGGCGTCGATGGCGGCGATCGATGAGTTCACGATCGCAGAAACGAACGAGGGTCGGCAGATCTCGAGCATCTTTGTCGCTCCGATGCGCTCGATGGGAGCGCTCCAAGTCGCGATGCGCGACAAGTTCGGAAGCGCGGATCTTGGCGCCATGAAGGCAGCCCTTGGTGGTGGTGGACAGGTGAGCGTGGTTGAAGCGACTGAATCGGCTGGGACGCTTGAAATCCGCTCCCAAGTGGGTGCGCTTTCGATGCAGGCAACTCGGACGGACAGCGGTTGGAAGTTGGATATGGACGCCACGAGTTCGGCAATGCCTGACCAAGTCCGAATGCAGTTGACCGCTGCACAGGCGATCCTCGGGCCCCTGCTCGGTGCGATGGACTCGGTACGGCAGAAAGTCGAGTCAGGAGAGATCACGACCCCCGCTCAAGTGCAAGGTGCACTAGGCATGGCGATGCAGCGAGCGATGGGCGGGATGCGTGGCGGACCGCCACGCGGCGCGAGTGCTGATGACGCACAGGAACCCTGACGCGCGCTCACCCGCTGCGGATTCACCGAATCATTTCGAGCACTGTTTTCGCCGCATGCCTGACCTGCGGATCGTCTCCTTCGTCCGCCGTGATGGACTCCAAGTCCTGGCGAAGCGGGTGCTGCGGATTCTGTCGTAGCACATCAAGTGCACACCAAACAGCATTTCGCCTTGCTTGTGGGGCATGAACGCGCGTCAGGGCACTTGCACCCATCGCTGCGCGCCGCGAGATCTGATTCCACTGCAGGACATCCCGCAAGGCAAATGCAGCCGATCGACCATCCCACGCTTGATCGACCCCCATCCGCCGCGAATGCCTCGTCGGTTGGTTGTGTGGACACACCTCCTGACAGATGTCACAGCCAAAAAGCCAGTCGCCGACCTTTGAAGCGACGTGTGGCTCCGGCAACGACCGCTGTTCGATGGTCACGGTGGTGATGCAGCGAGATGCATCCACACTCCAAGGTGAGATTGCGCCAGTTGGACACGCATCGATGCAGCGAGTGCAGGTTCCGCATGGATCACCATCGTCCGCCCTCGGCGTTGGCTGAAGCCGAGCGGTCGTGAAGTAAGAGGCAAGAACAGTCCAAGAGCCAAGTCCATCGGCAATGAGAAGCGTGTTCTTCCCAATACGGCCCAGGCCGGCACGCTCTGCCAGTTCACGCTCAGGAACTGGCTCGATATCGCAGCACACCTTTCCTTGAGTGCCGGGCAGCGCAGCCTCAAGCTCTCGCTGCAACGTGCGTAACCGCCGCTTCATTACCCGGTGATAATCGGGACCGCGGGCATAGCGTGCCACACGACCGCTTGCAGCCGTTCCGCCGACAATCTCGTCCGTACACCTCGCATCGGGCCGACCATCGTGGTATCTCGCGGCGGCTACGAGCACACTCTGTGTCCCCGGAACGATGCGCGCGGGATCGATTCGCACATCGACATGCGCCTGCATCCAGTTCATGGGTCCGTGCCGACCCCCATTGAGCCAAGCGCGCAGTTCTCCGCTTCGCTTGCTGGGTGACGCGTCGCAGACTCCGGCCGCCGCAAAGCCAAGTTCGCGTGTGCGTGCCAAACACCAGGCCGTGCAAGCTGCTGGATCGGTGGATGCCGCCACTTCGATGCTCTCCTGACTCCCCTCAGAGACCGAGCCAGCGCGACAGTGGTGCGGCAGGAACATCGGGCACGAGCGCATCCTCGCACCGATCGCCTGCCCTCCCGCAGACCGCCGCAGATGCGAGGTAGCCGCTGCGGACGGCCCCCTCCATGGTCGCTGGCCAACCCGTCGCACACCAGTCACCTGCCAAGAACAAGTTGTCGACCCCACCACGAATGCCATCGCGCTGCGCCTTCGGACGAAGCGCATCAATCCCTGGGATACCTGCAAAGGTCGCGCGCTTCTCCTTCACTGCTCGGAAGGCAACGGGCTGCAATCCGCGTGCCCGGGGCAGCGCCCAGTGCACATCGTGCATCACACGTTCAACGATTGCCTGCTCATCGAGATCCATCCAGGAATCGGCGGCGCTGATGACGGCGTGAACACGGTGGCGCCCGTGCGTATCACAGTCCTTTCGAAACAGCCACTGCGTATCGCGGCCGGGCAACACCAAATGTGGTGTCTCCATGATGGGCGCATCAAAGGCAAGATGCACGCCGAGAATTGGGCTGAAGGTGATCTCATCCAGACGCCCGAGCCGCATGTCCGCACGGGTCAACGTGTCCGAGCAGAGTTTGGCGAGTCGATCTGGCGGCACGGCGGCGATCACGGACGATGCTTCGACCATGCCTTCATCGGTCACCACACCGGTCACACGCGTGCCATCGAACGAGATGGCAAGCGCGCTCACGCCCAGTCGCATTGCCCCGCCACGCGACTCGATGAACTGCTGCGCAGGATCGTAAAGTTCGACCAGTGGTCGGACCGACAGTCCCATCACAGGGCTCCAAGAATCCTGCAGAAATCCGGCTTGGAATACATACATCGCCAGCGACGCCTCCGTGCTCGCGCACGGCATGTTGCATGCACTGATGATGACGGGCTCCCAGAAATGTGATCGTGCCCGTGTGGTCTGTTGCGTTTCATCGAGAAAGGCCCCAAACGACTTTCCCTTCCAGCGTTCCCGTCCCTCTCGCCCGAGACGAATCAAGCGCCACATCGCTCGGGCGACCGCACGCTTGTCCTCAAGGTTCAGAAACCGCATGCGCAGGAAACTGCTCGTGAAATGCGCTGGTGCGGGAAGCCGTCCTGGCGTCATCTCATCAGGATCACTCGGTGGGTTTGCCCACCAAATGGTTCGATGCCAATCGATGAGATCGAGCACACCAAGTCGGCCGTAGAGATCAAGCAAGTTCGTGCAACTGCCCATCAGCACGTGCTGGCAGTTGTCCAGCATTTCGCCACTTCGCGGATCGATAAAACTCGTGGCGCGCCCGCCCAGCTTTCGCTTGGATTCGAGCAGGATGACTTCGCGCCCCGCCTCCGTCAGGCGAATGGCCGCCGCAAGACCGGCAAGACCTCCACCAACGATGACGGTTGGAGGTCCCATCATCGCCCGCCCGCGAGCCGCGCACGAAGGATGACAAGCGCCTTTTGCAGCCTCGGTACTGATACGCGCTCGTGAACAATACGCTCGGGGTCTGCTGCCATTCGTTCGAGAAGCGCGCGGTACATCCCTGTCAGCCCACGCAGCGTTGGACGACATGTTGGCTCGATCATGGCATCCAGCGACGCACTCGCCTCAAACCGATCACGGGCAGCAGCAATCATCCCATCGATCAGGGCACGGCAGCGCCGCGGTTCGCGCCAGTGAAGCAGCCCATCCACATCGACGCCCGCACCATCCAAACGTTCCTGAGGAATGTAGACCCGGCCCATCCGCGCATCTTCTGCGATATCTCGGATCACATTCACCATTTGAAAGGCGACTCCGCGCTCTGATGCGAGGGCAAGAGCGTGCTCGTCTTGGTATCCCCACACACGAACGCACACACGCCCGACGGAACTGGCAACCTGCTCGCAGTAGCGGCGGAACTCCACCTCACGTTGCAACCGCCGCGGACGAAGATCGGCGATCTGACCATCGATCATGGCGTCAAAGTCGCTCAACTCGAGTGGATACGCAGACGCAACCGCCGCAAGCGCGCGCCACAGCAGCGTTGGCTCCCCCACATCACCGCGAAGTGCCAGCTGGGTATTCGCGCGGAAAAGCTGAATCGAGCGTGCGGCATCGCTCCCTGCTGGCGCTCCATCGACGATGTCATCTGCCTCGCGCATCCATGCATAGATCGCGTACATCGCCGAGCGCTGGGGCTCCGGGGTCAGCCGGAGACCCCAATAGAAATTCGCGGCACGGGTGCGAGTGACTTCACGGCAATACTGGACCGCATCACGGAGGTCCTCGTGCAGCAGCAGTGTTCCAGCAGCCGCACTCATGCTGCATGCATCTCCCGGCGCGCGGATCGGACGGCACGCGCAGAACTCCACCGAGCCTGCAGGAGGAGACGAATCTTGGTGAAGGCTGTCAACCGTGGGCGCGCAAGGCATGTCTCAAAGTTCCATGACTCGATCAACTGCAGCGTCTGAATACCCCCCTCTCGGAACAGCCAGATCAGCGGTCGATGCTTCGGCTGGAGCCGCGCAAGCAATTCCCCGCCTGATTCAAAAAGTGGCCAGGTCCGCTCGGACAGCAAACGGATTGTTGCACGGTACGCACTGAGGAAGTTGCGATCGGGCGCGAACCCACGCTGGCACGTCAACGCGAGTCGCTCGGCAAAGAGCTCCTCCTGCCAAGCATCCGCCGGCAGATAGATGCGTCCGCGTTCCAAGAAATCCCGCCGTACATCCTGCCAGTGATTGACCAGTTGCAGTCCAGTGCAGATGGAATCACTCGCAGCGAGCGCAGCCTCATCGCGTGACTCATCGAGCAACATGAGCACGATTCGCCCAACGGGATCCGCGCTGAGTCGGCAGTAGCCGATCAGTTCATCCCAGGTCGCATAGCGTGAGACACGCTGATCCATTTCAAAGGCTGACACCAGATCGAGGAACGGCTTCAGCGGCATCGCATGCCTCGCCATCACGGGGGCAAGTGCCGTAAAGACGGGATGAGATGAACGCCCACTGCCAATCGCCTCCAGACCCGAGCGCCACCAGCCGAGAAGTGCGACCGCTCTCTCACGCGAGCCGCACTCGTCGCCGAGGTCATCAGCGCAGCGGCAAAATGCATACACGGCCGCAAAGTCATCCAAAAGCGAGCTCGGGACGAACCCACTCAGCACACTGAAGTTCTCCCCATGCCCGCGTGCGAGCTGCATGCACCACGCTTGTGCCTCGGAAAGTGTGCACGTGCATTCCAACTCAGGCCCATAGCGCCCAAGCTCGAGCGTTCGGTCGGCTTTCGTCAATCTCATGCCGTCGCAAGGGTACCGCGGAGTCCAGTGCAGGCTTGGATATCATCGGGCTCCGATGAAGATCATTCTGGCGAATCCACGCGGCTTCTGTGCGGGCGTTTACATGGCGATCGATGTGGTCGATCAGCTCCTTGAAATCTGCCCCGATGAACCGATTTTTGTCTATCACGAGATCGTCCACAACCGACATGTTGTGCAACGATTCCAACGGCGTGGCGTGCGGTTTGTGGAATCACTCGATGAGGTACCCGAGGGCTCTATCGTTGTCTTCAGTGCCCATGGCGTCAGTCCCGCTGTTCGCCAAGTGGCGCAGTCCAAGCGGCTGCTTTCCGTCGACGCGACCTGTCCACTCGTGACAAAGGTGCATGCGGAAGCCATCCGCTACGCGCGGAAGGGGTTTCAAATCCTGCTCGTGGGCCACCGACATCATCAGGAGGTCGTGGGCACACTGGGCGAGGCTCCCGAAGTGATACAGGTGGTGGAGAGTCCCGCCGACATTCCATCGCTGAAAGTGATCGATCCAGAAAAACTGATCTATCTGACCCAGACGACTCTGTCACTCGATGATGCGGGCGTCATTATCGATGCGCTCAAGCGCGCATTCCCGCAAATCAAGGAGCCGCCCGCAAGCGATATCTGCTATGCGACGACAAACCGCCAGACAGCGGTTCGTGCGATCGCCCCCCAATGCGACCTCGTGCTCGTCGTCGGCAGCTCGAACTCATCCAATTCGGTTCGCCTCACTGAAATCGCGATGAACATGGGCACTCCTGCACGGCTGATTGATGATCGGAGCGAACTGAGGCGAGAGTGGTTTGCCGGGGTTCAGACGCTCCTCGTCACCGCAGGCGCAAGCGCACCGGAGGATCTTGTCCACGACCTGATCGAGGAACTCGTGCGCAGTTACGGCGCAGAAGTCGAACAGCATGATGTACGCCATGAAGAAGTGGAGTTCGGCCTGCCAGGCAGCCTGAAATCGCTGATGCGTGAGCGCGGCGTCGATCCCGAAGGACGACGCATCATCCGCGGTGATGAGGGGAATCGTCTGCGTGAGTGGTTCAGCGCACACAACATTCCATTTCGCATCGTGGACCTCACGGTGCAGGGCGCGGCGGCGGCACCTTGACCGAAGAGTCAGAGAGTTCTGAGCAGCGCGCGTCGGCGCAGCATGAACCTGCGCCGACTCCCGAGGGCAGGCACGGCCACGCAGCGCCACTGCCTTCAACCGATCAGGATGCACCGCACCTCTTTGCACTGCAGCGTGATGCACTTCGCGAGTGGTGTACCGAGCGTGGAATGCAGCGCCACAACGCCGATCAAATCTTGGACTGGGTCTACCGAAAGGCGTGCGCCGATCCGATGCGCATGACTAATCTTTCGAAACGCAACCGCGATCTGCTGGCGCAGTCAATGCGATTCACGACTGCACGCCCCATCGATCACCGTGTCGCGTCCGATGGCACTCAAAAGCTGTTGATGGCGTGGGAACGCGGCCCAGCCGAAGCAACTCCGACCACACTCCCCATGCTGAACGCGGTGCCGGTTGCATCTGGTCGGCAGACCGAGTGTGTCATGATCCCTGCAGATCCACGGCGCACAGCGTGCATTTCAAGCCAACTCGGCTGCCCTGTTGGATGCCGCTTCTGTGCGTCAGGGATTGGCGGTCTCGAGGGGAACCTGACAGCAGGGCAGATCATTGAACAGGTCTTTCATCTCTCCGCACTGGATGCGGTCGAACGTATTTCGCATGTGGTGTTCATGGGAATGGGTGAACCGCTCGCCAATCTCAGCGCAGTATCGGATGCCATCCGAACCCTGCATGCGGAGTGGGGCTTTGGCATCAGCGCGCGCCGAATCACGGTTTCAACAGTTGGGTTGCCGACTGCCATTCGCCGCTTCTGTGATTTCGAACTGCCAGTCACGCTTGCGCTCAGCCTGCATGCGCCCAATGATGAGATACGCCGCAACATCATCCCTTGGGCGGATTTCAGCACGATCGAAGAACTGCTTGATGCGTGCGATGAGTGGTTCCGCCGAACAGGCCGCGAGATCACACTCGAGTACATCCTGCTCGGGGGGGTCAACGATCGACTGGAACATGCCGAGGAACTTGCCGAGCATGCACGGCGCATCCATGCCAATGTCAATCTCATTCGCTACAACGAGGTGAGAGGAATGCCCTTTCAGCGTCCCAACTCCGATGGTGTGCTCCGCTTTCAAGAGATCCTGCGCGAGCGCGGGGTGAACACGCACATTCGGGCGAGCCGCGGACGCGATATCGCAGCCGCATGCGGACAGCTCCGTCATGAGCACGCGACCGCTAGCCCGCGCTGAGTGGATTGACGACTGCACCGCTCTCGATCGCAAGTTGACGCACGTCGAGATCGGTCATCTCTCGCACGGTGCCCGCAAGTGCACCGTCATGCATCCTGCGAGCCCACGCCACCCACAGAGCATTCCGATCGGGCTCGCGCGAAGCGCGCTCGAGGAGCTCGGACATCGTTTCGCGCAGTGCGCGGGTCTGCAACGTGCCACGAACCTGGAGTGGAACGAAGCGGCGTGTAAACCGCAGGATTCGATCGGGCCAATCGCTTGATCGAAACTCCACGACCCATCGGTGCTCGCGGAGTCGTGCCTCCATGCGATGCAGGTAGCGTCGTCGAATCTCATCGCCGCGTGCAAGCCTCACCCCGAGCGTCTCACGAATCCTGTGGCTCTCATCCACGCTCGTCGTGAGAGTGCCGATGTACCACAGATCGCGAATGAGGAATGCCTCCGCCAGAGGCAGAATCGCGAGTCGGGGTAGTTCGAGCGTTGCATCTGCGCGACAAAGACTCGTGATGATCTCTGCATAGCGAAGCGCATAGTCAAGCCCCCCCCACATCTCGCATCGACGCATCGCAACAGCGAAATCCTGGAGCGCCTCATGCCCGTGACGAGTTGACAGCAACCCAGACAGCTGCTGAAGTGAAGCTCCCACACGCCGTCGCATGCGCCGCGCCTGTGTGCGCTGCCGACGATTACCGATCTGGCGTGCGGCCGTCGCAATGCGCACAAGCCGCAGCATTGCACGCTGCCCAGATCCGTCGGCATCCTCCACAGGAGTGAGCATCGTGGAAGCACGCGGCACAGCTCCCACCTTCTGCAAACCGGCGGCGATGCGCCGCCCAAGTTGAATACCCTCCCGAACCGCAGCGATGCCGGACGCCTCGACGTGCGCGATGCCAAACTCGAATGCCTCCAGAGAGAGGGGAATCCAACCCCGCTGGAACGCAATCCCCAGCGCGATCACATCCACAGGGCGATCGGTGAGAAATGTCGCGCGAGCGGCTTCGGCAAGATCGAGCAGCTCCATGCGATCGCGGTTACATGTCGCCTCCACCGCTGATGCGAGTCGCGCTGCCGTCCGCCGGCACCCCTCGGAGATCTGATCGTCGAGCGTTCCAATGTTGGCAACCACCGTTGTGCGCTGCGGATCTGCCACGCGCAGACGCGGATCCGTCGCGAGTGCACGAATCGTTTCGAGCGGATCGATGCCGATCACAAGATCTGCCTCGCCGTAGGGAATCTGCGTGGTGAATCGTTGCCCCTGTGATCGCGGCGACGATTCGGATGCATCGGTGGCAGGCACTTCCATTCGTGTGAACACCACCTGCGACCATGCGCTCCGCCCCGGCCCAAGCGGTGTACTGCGGTGCGTCCACGACACCGCAAATCCCATGTGGCGTCCTGCCTCGGCAAGAATGCTGCCGATGATGCCCGGTGCATCACCTCGAAATCCGCCGATGTGCGCACGCCACAGCCCCTGCTCGCCATGGATCGGCTGAGGAACCGGCAAACGGTCAGGGGAACGCAGCGCATCGAGGCCTGGAGGTGGCCGTGTACGGATGATCTCCACCTGCTCGAGCAGCGATTCAAGCCGAAAGAAGACGCCACGGGCACCCGGGACCAAGGATCGATCGACCAACGGTTCGGGGCGAAGTGGATCGCTGCCACGCAGCAGGCCACGAGCTATCTGTGCGGCCAACCCGGGATCTCGCAGTTCGCACGCGTGGTCCGCAGGCAGGATGAATCGCTGGAACCTCAGGAAACCATCTCGGTCCACTTCGCGCGCAGCCCGATCCAAGGCCCCGACATCACGGCGCGGCGGCGGTCCATCCCGCGCAATCACCAGCGTCAAGGCATCTGCACCAGCTGCGGTCACGAGCGCGTCGCGGAGCGTTTCGCTGTCGTTCACGTCGAGGGCAATGACGCGAAGGCGCGGCTCCCCCTCTGCACCTGCCGCGGCGCGCGCAAGACGCTCCACATCCATTCGCTCCGCTGCACCGAAGTCGAGCACCACGATGACACGGCGTTGGCGCTCGACCGATGCCTGCCGAATGGCAAGAACACCCTCGCGCAGAAAACGCTGCACATGCCAACTTTCCACCACACATGCCGTCGCTCCGGCACGAACACCCTGACGCCCACTCACAAGCGCATAGGACTCCTCGCCCTGCTGCGTGCGCTCGGCAAGCAGTGCATCGGCATCATGGATCGCCGAGCCGAGCAGCCGCTCTGCAGACTCAACCCCGATGTCTTCCCCGCGCCTGCGGACCTCCAAGGTGGCAATCGAGGCGGGAATGCGCGCGAGTTTGTCCTCGAGTTGCAGACCAGGACGCATCTCGTGAAGGAGATGGATCACGCGGCGTGTCAGCAGACTCGTGACAAGCGCATCATTGACGGCAAGCGGCTCCACATCACCCGCAGCAGCCGGGAGACGGCTCCACCACACGCGAGCAACTTCGCCGCCCGATGCCCGCATCGACTCGGCCGCCGCAACGATGCGTGGCGCCACGGATCCGGGTCGCGCTTCAAGCACGACAACGTTCTGACAGCGTTCGAGAATCCGTCCCACTGCAGATTCGTCCAGAGGCTCGGGCGCACCAATCCCGAGCACTGGAACCCGCCCCGTCATGCCAAGTTCATCGAGCATGTGGCGAACGGACACAAGCGCAGGGCCGATCGCTATGAAGCCGTACTGCTCACGTTCACCGGGACTCGGCAAGTGTTCGACACTGTTCAATTCCAGCACACGGATGATGCGTAGAGGATCCGCAGACTCACCCGTACGAGCGAGACGACGCCGACGCAGCCATGCATCATGATCCACGCGCGCCACATGGCGATTGGGCAGAACGTTCAATGTGGCGGCCGATCGCAACAGCGAAATATGCGCCACCAGAGCTGCCGGACGCCGTGTGGCACGTGTGAGACGAAGCGCGACATCGCAGCCGCCGCGCAGTCCATCGACATCTGCGGCCTCGATCGCGGTGAGCCCTGCACGGCGGCACACTCGCCTCGGACAGGTGGTCGGCACAGCAACGGGATGGTCTTCGAGCACGAGCACAATGCCAGCGGCTTCACTCAGCGGGAGGCGTCCAATCTCCTCCATTTGCCCGACCAGTCCATCGAGCTCTTCGTTGGGAACCAGCACCACGCTGCGCCGCCCGCGTGCCGCCTCTTGAGCTGCAAGTTCCAGTGCACGAGGACCACTGACCACGCTCGTCACCTGAAGGGCGTTGCGCTCAAGAACCTCCGCGGCGCCCGCCTCCTCAGCCGCAGCCAGAACCGTCTCAAAGGGTGGACGCCGAACAACGATCAGGCGGTGTACATCGAGCTCCGACTCGAGCAGTCCCTTCAGAATCGCCTGTCCGGCCGAAAAGAGCGCGGCACCGTCCACGAGGTCGAGCGGCGAACGGGCGCCGCGCATGCGGGCCGGCGCAGTCGGCTCCGTTGCATCTCGCAGATCGTCTCCTGCGTCCATGGGGAACGATAGTAATCCTCTGCCGAGCGATCAGGCGCCCTGGAGCAGACGATCAATCACCCATGCGATCGCATCCGAATCGTTGCTCGGCGCATTGTCGGTCGCATGAGATGCCACATCTGGCATGGCGTTCGCCACAGCAAACGAGAGCCGAGAGTTCCGAAGCATGCCAATATCGTTCAGACCGTCACCAACGGTGGCGACTGAACTCTCGGCGATGCCGAGCGCTGAGCAGAGCCGCTGCACCATCGTCCACTTGTCGACCGCGGCATCGAAGATTTCCAACAGGTGCGTATCTGCGCCCGGCTTGCCAGCGGCGACAAGGGCTGGCCAGTGCTTGATGGACAATCGCTCAGGGACTTCGCGGAGAAGGGCGGCTGCGACATCGCCAAGTTCTGCTTTCTGCGCCACCGTACCCACGCGCAGCACGTGCTGCAAGGAAACGTGACGTTCGACGGCATTGGTTGGAAGAGACGGGAGCGTCCGTGTCACGACAGGATGAATCTCGAACCACCAGCGGCTTGCCGCGTCCAATTCGCGGTCCCCCACCAAGAGGTAGTCGTATCCAGTCAACGATGCATCTTTGAGCAAGTGGGCGAGATGCCCGTACGCCAGCAGACTCTCGGTGCAGTGCTGCACCAAGTCAGGTGCAATCGTGATTCGATCCTTGCACTGCCCAGTTGCGATGTCATGGAGCGCCGCACCGCCCGCCGTAATAATTCGCCCCTCACCGAGTACGGCTTGTGCGATCGCCCGACACTCCAACCAGGATCGCCCCGTTGCAAAGACGACTTCGAGACCAGCACGCCGCGCACGACTGATCGCCTCCTTGTTCCGCGGGGAAACACACCCCTCACTGTCGAGGAGCGTGCCATCCAGATCGCTCACCAGCATTCGTGCAGACATGGAAGACTGCAAAATGCTACACTTTCACCCCTTATGGATCGAAAAAGGCTCGCCAACGTGCAACAGTCCGACCTCACGGAGAGCCGGATCAATGATGACTTTCTGTTCTGGCTCAAGAACAGCGGTCCGAACTGGTTGTTGGCTGTGCTGGTGGTGCTCTGCCTGGCCATGGGTTGGAACTGGTGGAAAAACAAGCAAGGTCAGGCTCGTGATGTGGCTTGGAGCGAACTCTCCGAGGCAGACATTCCGGCCACGCTCCGTGACGTCGCCGCGAAGCATGCCGATGTAGACAGCGTCGCGTCCTTTGCGTTGCTGACTGCCGCAGATCGCTTTCTGCAAAGCGTCGTGAGCGGGCAGCGCTTTGATCGCGAACCAAGTGCGGCGGATGTAGCCGTGACACCAGAACTGCGCCGAGAGTGGCTGCTCGAGGCGCAGGCGCTGTACGGCGAGGTGCTCACGCGTGCGGAGTCATCCAGCGATCCGAATGCGGTCGCCTTCGAGGTTGCCGCGCTGTTTGGACTCGCAGCGGTGGCCGAGTCACGCGGGGAAGTCGACGCCGCGAAGTCCGCGCTCGAGCGCGTCAATGCGAAAACCACGGATCGCATGCCATGGATCTCCAAGCAGGCAAAGGCGCGCATCGAGACGATCGCGTTGGTGTCGTCGCCCTACCAGATTCCAGATGCACCGATGCCGCAGGGAGTGCTACCGGATGGCACACGCTTCAATCTCCCCGCGGGCAGCTCCGTCACGGACCAAGAAGCGATGCGCGCGCTGATCGGGGGCTTGCAGGGCGGAGCGATGACTCCGGCATCCGATCAGCCGCTTGTCCCGCCGCCGCCCGCAGATCCAGTGGCTCCAGCGGCACCCGCGGCGCCGAGCGGCGATGCCCCCAAACCCTGAGACACCGTGAGCGGTTCTGAGGAAGCGCCGAAGGGGAGTGCGCAGGGATCCGAGGACGCGACGGACGCGGCGCAACTCATCACTGCGGCCGGCACAGTCGACCGTGACGCATTGCTGGCCGTGTACGAACGCTGCGCTGCCAGTGACGATGACCAACCCGTACGCGTCACATTCCGCATCCAACACCATCTCTCCAAACGCCTCGACCGCTACTTGGTGGACCGCGTGCCGTTTCTGAGTCGCACGGCACTGCAGCGGCTCATCGATGAAGAGGCCGTGACTGTCAATGGACGCATTCCAAAGTCGAGCACGCGTCTCCAGCATGGGGATGTTGTCGTGGCGGCGCTCCCACCACCGCCAAGTCACGAGATCACACCCGAAGAGATTCCCCTCGACATTCTCTTCGAGGATGACGAACTCATCGTCATCAACAAGCAGCCTGGGCTGATTGTGCATCCTGCACGAAGCCACAAGTCGGGCACGCTCATCAACGGTCTTGCCTGGCACTTCATGCATCGTTCGAGCGGAAAACTCTCGGAGGTCGGACGCGAACAGGCACGCCCTGGAGTCGTTCACCGACTCGACAAGCACACCAGTGGCGTCATGGTCGCCGCCAAAACGGAGACAGCGCACTGGCGGCTCGGTAAGCAGTTCGAAAAGCGCACGACCCAGAAGCGATACATCGCACTTGTCGAGGGTCACCCCGACCCGCTGGCTGATCTCATCGATTTGCCACTTGGCAAGCATCCGTCGATCCGCGAGCGATACGCCGTGCGCTTCGACGACAGTGGCAAGCCCTCACAGACCTTTTACCGAACACTTGAACTCTTTGAAGGCTTTGCACTTGTCGAACTGGAACTGCGCACGGGACGCACTCATCAGATCCGCGTTCACATGTCCCATCAAGGGCATCCACTGGCTGGCGACGACATGTACGGCGGAACACATCTGCGCGAGTCTGATGTCGGCGGCGAGAGCGACGCGCCCCTCCTGATGCGGCAAGGACTCCACGCGGCGATGCTCGGCTTTCGCCATCCAATCACCAACGAACCGATGCTCTTTGAAGCACCTCTTCGCAGTGACCTCAAGCGGACCGTGGATCTTCTTCGGACTCACCGATTCATTCGCTCCATCGAAGCCGGCGGCATCCGAGTTTCCGTTCCGCGTGAGGGCGATGGCCCAAAGTCCTAACCACGGCGTCGCTCGCCTGCGCGATCACAGCCGCTCTTCGCCACTGGTCCGCCGCATCAGTTCCTGAAGCGCGTGCTGCGGTGTGGCACCACCGAAGAGGACCGAGTGCACCGCGGATGCGATGGGGACTTCGACGTCAAGACGCCGGGCAAGTTCCACGACCGCACGGCATGTATCGACCCCCTCCACCACCGCATGCATGGAGCGAAGCGCCGATGCAAAGCCCTCGCCGCGGCCGAGGCGTTCCCCGAGCGTTCGATTGCGTCCATCCTCGCTGAAGCAGGTTGTGGCGAGGTCGCCGACCCCCGCGACACCGAAGAATGTTTCGCGGCTTCCCCCCAGTGCCATGCCAAGCCTCGCCATTTCTGCTGTTCCGCGCGCCAAAAGCGTTGCCTTGGCATTGATGCCGAGTTGCATGCCATCGACCATGCCCGCTGCGAGAGCAATCACATTCTTCAGTGCGCCGGCTGCCTCGACACCAATCTGATCCGAGGAGAGATAGATGCGCCATGCGGAGGTCGCAAGCGCCTGCTGCACTCCTCGCGCCGCGGCAGCTTCCCCCGCCACCACCAATGCCGTGGGCAGACCGAGCGCGACCTCGCTCGCCACGGAAGGTCCGGAAAGTGTCACGATTTGTCCGCCGATCTCGAGTTCTCGAAGCACCTCGCTTGGGCGCTTCAGGGTCTCCACCTCGAAGCCCTTTGCCAAACTCACAACCGTGGCATCTCGTGGACACGCCGACCGCAGAACCGTCCAGACACTCCGTGCGTACTGCGAGGGGATTGCCGTGATGACCATGCGTACACCGTTCATGGCGGTTTTCCCATCGGTTGTGATGACAACCGAGTCAGGAATCACGAGTCCCTCCACGCGAGGGCTGCGACGATGACGCAGCAGTCCCTCCACTTCTTCATCGTTCCGCCCCCAAAGACGAACCCCATGCCCCGCTCGAGCGCAATGAGTCGCAACGACACTGCCGAACTGACCGCAGCCAATGACGGCAATCTCTTCCGACATGGAAGCACCCTACCACGCCGCGAAGCGCTGGTGGGTGCTACCCTTCGCCATCGGGCCCCGCGGCGGTCCATCCCCCTCTTGCAGCAGGCCAAAGGAGCGACGATTTGAGCACACTGGACGCGAAAGCACAGTTGAATGAACGCCCAGGCGAAGACGATGCCTCGCAGGGTGGCGCACGATTGGAGCGGCGGCTCTTCGTCGCCCTGTGTGGCGGCGTTCTCTTGCTTGTCGCCGCCATCGGACAGTCGTTCCTCGGCATCGAACCTGCTGTCGCGCAGATTCCTGCCGTCCTTGGCGCCATCATCTTGACCATCCCCATGGCATCGGGCGCGATTGCCGAGTTGCGCGCCGGGCGCCCCTCCAGCGACTCGCTCGCAACGCTCGCAGTGCTCGCCGCGATGGCGAATCAGCTCTACCTCGCCGCAGGATTCCTCGCATTCTTTCTGTGGCTGTCAGAACTCATCCTCTCGCGCACTGCCTGGGGGGCACAACGCGCCATTCGCGAGCTCCTCGAACTCACGCCTGATGTCGCACGCATCGTGGACAACAACGGCATGGAGCGTGAAGTGCGCCGAAGCGCGTTGTCGGTCGGCCAGTTGGTGCGCGTCAGGCCTGGCGAAAATCTGCCCGCCGATGGACGCATTACGCGCGGAACCACGAGCATCAATCAGGCATCCCTCACGGGTGAAGCGGTTCCTATCGAGGCGCAGGCGGGCAGCGAGGTGTATGCGGGTACCACGAATCTCACGGGTCAGATCGATATGGAGGTAACCGCCGTTGCCGGCGAAACGACCATTGGGAAAGTTGAGTCACTCATCCGTGAAGCGGAGAACTCTCGGAGCGACCGCCAAGAGATGATCGAACGGCTCGCCGCTTATTACGTGCCGGTTGTGCTGATGGTCGCAGGACTTGTTTGGTTCTTTACGACCAAGAGTGCATCGGCCGATGTCCGCAGCCAAGCAGCGGTTCGTGCGATCACCGTTCTCGTGGTGACCTGTCCGGGAGCCCTGCTCA
This sequence comes from Planctomycetota bacterium, assembly GCA_016872915.1. GTDB lineage: Bacteria > Planctomycetota > Phycisphaerae > Phycisphaerales > SM1A02 > F1-60-MAGs104. The sequence goes on from VGYQ01000010.1 coordinate 25,536, forward strand.
TCTCGCACCCGACCGCAATGGTGGCCGCTTTTGCCGCGGCAGCGCGGCTCGGGATCATGATCAAGCAGACTCGAACGCTCGAAGAGGCTGCTCGAATCGATACGGTGGTCATGGACAAGACGGGCACGCTGACCACGGGGCGTTTCTCCGTGAGCCGGCTTGCGCCCGCCGAGGGCACCGAGGGCGCGGCGCTGCTCCAAGCTGCCGCGGACTGCGAACAATCAAGCAACCACCCACTCGCACGCAGCATTCTGGAGACAGCGCAGCGTGCGCGCATCGTTCCTGCGGCAGTTGAATCGTATGAGGAGATTCATGGCCGCGGCGTGCTCGCACGAACCAAGGGAGGGGCAGTCCTGCATGCAGGCCGTTCACAGTGGATTGCCGAGCTGAACCCTGGCGCGGTGGCGCAGATCAAGCAGGTCGAGGAGCGAACCGAAGGCATGTCGAGCGTGCATGTGATGCAGGATGGGCGCTACCTCGGTGCCGTCGGACTCGAGGACAAACTTCGGCAACACGCAGCCGAAGCGGTGAGCCGACTGCGTCAGCTCGGTGTGCGACGCGTCTGCATCTTCACGGGAGACCGACTCGGTGTGGCGCAGCGTGTGGGCGAGTCCGTTGGGGTGGACACGATCGAGGCGGAGTGTCTTCCTGAGGAAAAACACGAGGAACTCAAGTATCTCATTCGCCGCGGGAATCGCGTCTTGGTGGTGGGCGATGGCATCAACGACGGTCCGATCTTGGCGAGCGCCGATGTCGGTGTGGCGATGGGGCTCTCCGGATCTGACATCGCCACGAACAGCGCGGGCGTTGCGCTGATGAATGAGGACCTGCGGCACATTCCCTTCTTGGTGGAACTCGCATCGAAGGCGAAGGGCATCATCGCGGCCAACATTGGCATCAGCCTGCTGCTCGCGACCATTGGACTTGCGCTCGCTGCCACGGGCCAAATCGATATCTGGGTGACCCCCTTCTATCAAGCCACTGCCTACATCTTCGTGATCGCCAACAGCCTGCGGCTGGTTCGATTTGGCGAAGAATATGCAGACGCCGAAGAGAACCGTCGCGCGATGCGAACGGCGTTGGCTCCAAAGCCGATCCGGGCGACGCAGCGAACTGCGTGATTCAAGCGATCGTGACTGCAGGATCGAGATAGACATCCTGAATCGCGTTGAGCAGGCGAACGCCCTCCGCCATCGGGCGTTGGAATGCCTTGCGACCCGAGATGAGTCCCGTGCCACCTGCTCGCTTGTTGATGACGGCTGTTCGCACCGCCTCAGCAAGATCGTTTCCGCCACTGCTTGCACCACCGGAGTTGATGAGCCCGCTGCGCCCACTGAAGCAGTTGAGCACCTGATATCGGGTCAGATCGATGGGGTGATCGCTGCAGAGATCGGTATAGATGCGCTTGTCGAACTTGCCGTAACTCGAACCGCCCATGTTGAGCGCCTCGTAGCCCCCGTTGCAATCCGCCTGCTTCTGCTTGATGATGTCCGCCTGAATCGTGACGCCGAGGTGATTTGCCTGCCCCGTGAGGTCGGCACTCGTATGAAAGTCACGACCATCTTTCACGAAGGCCTTGTTTCGGAGGTAGCACCAGAGCACGGTCACCATGCCGAGTTGATGGGCCTCATGGAATGCCTCTGCCACTTCCACGATTTCTCGATCCGCATCATCCGATCCGAAGTAGATCGTTGCACCCACCGCCGCTGCACCCAGATTCCATGCCTCGCGAACTGACCCAAAGAGGATCTGCTTGTGCTGATTGGGGTACGTGAGCAATTCGTTGTGATTGATCTTCACGAGGAACGGAATCTTGTGCGCATAGGTGCGCGCGACACTTCCGAAGACGCCGAAGGTGGTCGCGACCGCATTGCAGCCGCCCTCGATCGCGAGCTTGATGATGTTGCCGCCGTCGAAGTAGAGGGGATTGCGAGCGAAACTCGCGCCCGCCGAGTGCTCGATTCCCTGATCCACGGGAAGGATGCTGCAGTAGCCCGTTCCGGCAAGACGGCCATGCCCGAAGATCGCCTGCATGTTGCGAATCACCTGCGGGTTGCGGTCGGTTTGCAGGAATGTGCGGTCAATGAAGTGTGGGCCAGGCAAGTGCAGCAGATCACTGCTGACCTTTGCCTTGAAGGTCAGCAGCGCCTGCGCCTCCGCACCCAAGATCGCCTCGGTCGTTGATGCGGCTGTGGATGGGCGGGTGAGTGCTTGCGTCATAGGTGGACTCCTGTTGGGTGGCTCGACTCCTTCGTGCAAAGATAGCCGATAGCGATCACAATAGCGCCATGCTCTACGCGGGGATCGATGAAGCCGGATATGGACCGCTGCTCGGTCCCCTCTGTGTCGGCTGCTCCGCGTGGCAGATCGATGACGGCAGCGATCTCGGTGCAGCGCCTGATCTTTGGCAGCGCATGAAGACTGCCGTTTGCCGAAAGGCGCGCGATCGCCGAGGACGAATCGCCATCAACGACAGCAAACAGTTGAAGGGAACGGGTGCGGGCGGACGACATCCGCTTGCGGACATCGAGCGTGGCGTTCTTGCCGTACTCAGTGCTCTCCACGGTTCGCCCTGCGAGACAGACGCGGACCTCTTCGATCGGCTCGGCAGCGCAGCGCCGCCCGTTTCAGAGCCCTGGTACGCGGGGTGCGTTTCACTGCCCTATGCATGTGATGCACCGCATCTTTCGCTTGGATCCAGCATGCTTCGCCGTTGCCTGGAGAGTGCAGGTCTTCAGATCGGTGGGCTGCACTGTTCGGCGGTGGATGCGGGCCCCATCAATGATGCTGCGCGCCGCGGCGCGGTGAAGTCGAGTCTGCCTTGGATGCTGGTGATGCAACACACCCATCGGCTCCGTGCTGCATCGGCCGGGCAACCCCTTCGGCTCGCGGTGGATCGCCAAGGCGGACGCATGCGGCATGTCGATGAACTGCTGCGCGAGTTTCCAAACGACCGACTGACCATCGAACGAGAGGATGAAACAGAGAGCCGTTATCGCCTCGATGGACCGCTCGGCATCCTCGTGATTTCGTTCACTGTCGATGCAGAGGCCGTGCACCTCCCCGTTGCGCTTGCATCGATGACTGCCAAGTATGTCCGCGAACTGTGGATGCAGCGGCTCAACCGCTTCTTCACGGCACGCGTGGAGGGGCTTGAGCCGACCGCCGGCTACGTCACCGACGGACGGCGTTTCATGGACAGGATCCGCCCATCGCTCGAACGCGATGGCATCGACTCCACGCGCTTAGTCCGTTCGATTTAGGGCACCATTCGCGACTTTCCAGCCCGCCCCGAATGTGATTTGGCGGCTGGCATCCTGTTTGAAACTTCAGGGGAGCCTGCTAGACTTCAGGACTTTCCAACAAGGCACGCTCTCTCCATCGAAGGAACCCCAATGTCCACTGATCTGACCCGCGTTCGCAACATCGGCATCTGCGCCCACATCGATGCCGGAAAGACCACAGTCACCGAACGCATCCTCTTCTACACGGGCAAGATCCACAAGATGGGTGAAGTGCATGAGGGCACCGCCACCATGGACTCGCTGCAGGAAGAGCAGGAGCGTGGCATCACGATCCAGTCTGCGGCCACCACCTGCCCCTGGACACACCTCGACACGGAGTACAAGGTCAATCTGATCGATACACCGGGCCACGTGGACTTCACCATCGAAGTGGAGCGATCGCTGCGTGTGCTCGATGGTGCCGTTGCCGTGTTCGACGGCAAAGAGGGTGTGGAAGCGCAGAGCGAGACCGTGTGGCGTCAGGCGGACCGTTACGGTGTGCCGCGCCTCTGCCTGATCAACAAGATGGACAAGCTGGGTGCGGATTTCGAGTTCTCCTTCGGCTCCATCCTGACGCGCCTCGGTGCCAACGCCGTTCCCGTGCAGTTCCCGCTCGGCTGGGGCAATGACTTCAAGGGGATCGTGGATCTGATGTCCATGAAGGCGATGTACTGGTCCGCTGACGACGATGGACAAACCATCCAAGAAGGAGAGATTCCGGAAGAATGGAAGGCACAGGCCGAGAAGTGGCGCCTGCAAATGGTGGAAAAGATCGCGGAACTCGATGACGCGCTCACCGAGAAGTATCTGGCAGACCCCGCATCGCTGACCGTTCCAGAGATGAAGGCCGTACTGCGGAAGGCGACCATCGAACTCCGCGCGTTCCCAGTTCTCTGCGGGTCAGCGCTCAAGTATGTCGGCATTCAGCGCGTCCTCGACGCCGTGGTCGACTACCTGCCTTGCCCAACGGAGCGCCCCGATGTGGAAGGCGTGGACAACAAAGATCCATCGGTACGCCTGACCCGTCCTCACTCCGCGACGGCCCCCTTCTCTGCATTGGTTTTCAAGGTGGTGGCGGACGTGGCGGGAACCCTCACGTACCTGCGCATTTACTCAGGAACGCTGACCAAGGGCATGCGCGTGCTCAACCCTGGCAACGACCGCCGTGAGAATGTCTCGCGTCTGTACGAGATGCACTCCAAGCATCGCAACGCACTTGATTCAACGGGCGCCGGACAGATCGTTGCAGTCGTCGGACTGAAGGACTCCTTCACGGGCGACACACTGTGCGATCAGGATCACCCAATCATCCTCGAGCGCATGACCTTCCCCGAGCCTGTCATCTCGATGTCCATCGAGCCAGTCACGGCCGATGACAAGAAGAAGCTGGGCGAGGCGCTCACGACGATCCGCCGCGAAGATCCATCGTTCCGGTCGAACTACAACGAGGAAACTGGCGAAACGATCATTTCGGGCATGGGAGAACTCCACCTCGAGATCATCAAGAACAAACTCGTGCGCGACATGAAGATCGGCGTGAACGTCGGCAAGCCGCGTGTGGCCTACCGCGAAACCATCACCGGACGTGCAGAAAAGGTGCGTGGTCTGTTCAAGAAGCAGACAGGTGGTCGCGGCCAATTCGGCGATGCTGTCGTGAGCGTTGCACCGATGACCAAGGAAGAGGCGGACACGGAAGAACTCGTGATGAAGGATGGCGTGGTGTTCGTGGACGCCATTGCGGGTGGCGTGATTCCGCGCGAATTCATCCCAAGCGTCGAGTACGGCGCGCGGCAGGCAGCTGCGAGCGGCATTCTTGGCGGATATCCCGTGATCAACGTCAAGGTGGAACTGGTGTACGGTTCGTACCACGATGTCGATTCCAGCCAGATCGCCTTCGAACAAGCTGGAGCGCTCGCCTTCCGCGAGGCGTGCACGAAGGCCGGCCTGGCGCTGCTTGAGCCGATCATGAAGCTGGTCGTGACAACCCCCGATGAGTTCTTTGGCAACGTGTCTGGCGACATCGCCAGCCGCCGCGGACAAATCGTGGACAGTGAGATGCGTGGCGTGGTCCGTCTGGTGACTGCTGAAGTTCCACTCTCGGAGCTCTTCGGCTACACCACGAGCCTCCGCTCGATGAGTCAAGGTCGTGCGAGCAGCAGCATGGAACCGCTGACCTACCGCATCATGCCCGATCGCCTGAAGGACGAAGTCCTCGCCAAGCAGTGATTGGCGGCGGCAACGGAGCGCCGCGGGCCGTGACGAAGACAATGCTTTCCCGCACGAGCGAGTCGCGTGCGAGAGAGCTGTTGGATCGTGCCGCCCGTCTTGCGCTTCGGGGGCATGGCGCCGTGGAACCGAACCCGATGGTCGGCTGCATTGTGCTCGCACACGATGGCAGTATCGCCGCGGTCGCGCATCACCAAGCCATTGGCGGCGCCCATGCCGAGGCTGCCGCACTCATGCACGCGGGTGAAGCCGCGCGTGGTGGAACGGCGCTCGTCACACTCGAACCCTGTGACCACCATGGTCGAACACCCCCCTGCTCGCTCGCTCTGTGCCGTGCCGGGGTCCGAGAGGTGATCTATGGCGAGTCCGATCCGAATCCACTCGCCGCCGGCGGGGCTGCCCGCTTGCGGGGGGCCGGCATCGATGTCTGGCAATGCTCAACGACGTGGACGCGCTGGCTTCATGCGCCGTTTTCCCTCCGCGTGCGCGAGAGGCGCCCATGGGTCATCGCCAAGTGGGCGCAGGACTGCACGGGTGCCACGGCCGCGCGTGCAGGGACAAATCGCTGGATCAGTTCATCGCAGAGCCTCCAGATGGTTCACCGCGAACGCGCCCGCATCGATGCAGTTCTGGTCGGTATTGGCACGGTACTGGCCGATGACCCGCATCTGCTGCCACGCATCGCTGTGCGTCGGCGCACACCGCTGCGCGTCGTGATCGATCCATTTCTTGATACACCGATGGATTCAAAGCTGGTCCGTACGGTGACCGATGGACCTGTGACCCTCTTCACCACTGCCGCTTCGCTTGAGACTCGCGCTGACCTGGCAGATCGACTTCAGAAGACTGGCGTTGTTCTGCGCCCCCTCCTCCCAGACGCACAGGAACGTGCGCTTCTGCGTGGAGTTTGTGAACGTGGACTTCGACTCTGCCTTGCGTCACTCGCGGGTGATGGCGTGTCGACGGTGCTCTGCGAGGGTGGTGCACGCCTCCTGGGCGCACTCTTTGCAGCAGATCTTGTTGATGATGCGTGGGTGTTTACATCGTCACGCTCACTCGAATGTTCGGGGCCTGACCCGCGGCACGTTGACCTCCCCGCAGGCGATGCTTTCGTGCTGCACGCATCGGTCGTGCGCAGCAGCGATCGCGTGGAGTTCTGGCGACGGGCCCGTCAAGGCGCCTGAACCGTCGGGGGGTCGGTGGGCCCCGTGCGCTGGACGGCTGGAAGGCAGGACTGTGCATCAAGCCGAAGCGCGAACGACGCTGGATGGATCCTCAGGACGCCACTGCCATCATCGATGCCAAAGCGCCCGTTGTTTCGCTCCTGGACGATCGAAAGTGCGGCGATTTCCCTGCCATCGAACGACTTGGCGACGATGCGGCCTGTCACAAGATCCTCCGATGGTCGTTCGAGTGTCAACTCCGATGCACGCGCGGTGCACAACTTGTTGATCATCGACTCTGCGGCCGTTGAATCGGCCTTGGCATCGCCCTGCGCGTTCACCACTTTCCACCCGCCGGCACTCCGCTGCAGCCGCCATGGGTCGCCACCCACTGGCTCCACCTGAAGCGCTGCGATGTCCTCGGCACGACAACCGGTCGCGGTCGGATCAACGAGCAACAGCCCGATCGGTACCGCCGCAGCAACCGCAGTCGCATCGAGTTCGAGCACCGCCTCAGGTCGCTGCGTCAGGCGTGCAAATCGCTCGGTCGCGCCGCTGCGCACGGGTGATCCGATCTCCAGACGCTCCACTTCGTCGAGACGCTTGACGATCCCATCGGCAGCGACAGACTGCCGCTGACTGTGCACCTCCACCGCTGTGGTCGGTCGATCGAGCCCGAACGGAAGAAGTTCAGCGGGTGAATCGGCCACGAATCCGCTGGTCTGCGTGCGCTCGAGAGCCTCCAGCCATCGCTCAACCGCCGCTCGATCAGCGCGGGTCTTGAGCGGCGATACAAGGCGCCACTGCGGACCTTCACGGACCACCTCGATGCGCTCGACACCACCCTGCGTCCGTTGCTCACACACCAGCCGAGTGCACTCGACATCGGCACGCGAGAACAAGAATGGCATTCGCCACTGACGGAAGTCGGCAAGCAGTGCCGCATCATGGAAAGTGGAACGTGCGACACGGGGCAGTGGATCCGCATCGGTCCATATCCATGCAAATCCAGCGGGCAGCCGAGCGCCAAGGCGCAACGTCGCCGCACCGGTACCCCAGGCAAACTCGACAGTCGGCGCTTCGGGCGTCAGTCCAGTCGCGGTCAGCGAGTCGCCTGTCTCGGTGCCGATTGCACTCGCACGTACCTGCACCTCCGCCGCACGGGCAATCAACGCATCCACCTCCGCATCCTGCAGCGGAAACTCGAATGGCTTCGATTGCCACCAGTGACCATCGCGGCGAACAAACTCAGTGATGTTCTCGGCTCCACGGCGGACTGTCACCCGCTGCACATCCGTCCAAGGCACGGAACCCTCCCGCATCATTCGCCGCAGACCATCGACGGAGTCTTCACGCATGCTTCCCGTCTGTGATGCGAACCAGACCAGTGTTGCCAGTGCTCCCAGCATCACAGCAACGATCCAGAGACGTAGCAGCGGTCTTCCCATCATCCTCGCGACCTCCACCAGCGGATCACGACCCCGAGAGACAGAAGGAAGACAGGCAGTCCGATCGACAAGCCCGCTGTCCACTGCAAACGCTCACGAACGGAGATGGCTCCGATGCGGGACGCCTGCCGCGCACTCCCGCTATCGCCAAGGCGGGCATCGAGTCCAGCGAGCCACAGGGTGCCATTCACCGCAAGTTCTCGGTTGCCAGGGGTAAGAAGCACGTTGCCCGAGCCGGCCACAGTGCGCGCTGCATCAACCACAGAGGTGAACATCCACGACGGCGAGCCGATCACCAGCGCGCGCGTACGCGACCCGCCGACTCCGGCGCGCTCCGATGCGACAGCCACACTGGTTCCCGCTTCGAGCCGAACAACCGAGCGTGGATCGGGTGAACGCCGGCGCCAATCCCGCTCGAGCGAACGTGCAGGCGCGGGCGGCGCCTCAAGAAGTCCGATCGCCTCGAGACTTGTTCGCACCGGCAGCACGGGAACGGCTACTTGCACACCAACCCTTTGTCCCACAAGCGCACGAGCGATCGGCAGATCACTTTCATCCACACGCAACTCCACTCGAGTCCTGCGTTCGGTCTTCCCCTCACCCACCGGAACATCATCGACGATGACCGAATCCGTCTGCGCAGCGGCACCCAACTTGAATGCGACCTCCGCCCACGGATCGGGTCGACCCGCAAGCGGTCGGAGGCTTGGACCGATCGAAAGAAGCAGCGGTTTTCCCTCGGCAACAAGTCCGTTGACTGCTTCCAGAAGCGCACGCTCGCGCGCATCTCGCTCCAGCGACACCGTGCGCGGCGGCACGACCATCCAGACGCCCAGCGGGCCCGCAATCGGTTGCGGCGCCGCAGTCACTTGCCACTCGCGCAGGTCGATGCGTGCCGCACGGCAGGCATCGGCAATCGCAGAGACATCAGTGCCGTCACCCGTCGGCAGGAGGAGCGAACGTTCCTCCGAGTGCACCAGCACCAGTTCCGGGCGTGCATCGTCCAGGATGCTGCGCATCGCCGCATCGATGAGCTGCTCCATTCGAAAACGGCGGTCAAATCGAACGATGCTCGATGCATCGCTCGCATTGACTGCCAAAGCGGTATCGGCAACAAACGCAACACCGTAGGGCGACTCGATGACGAGCCCACCTCCCACCGCGAGTCCCACCGAAACATCCTGCAGCGGATCCCTTGTGAGGACATCGATCGCATCGACAGTCCGAAGCAGTGCCCGCGCACGCACGCCCAGTTCGGGACGGACACGCTGCGCCAATTCGACAATCTCTGGAGCTGCATCGTTGGCGACACCACGTTCCACCAGCCAAGTGGAGAAGGCACCGAGTTGCGTCCCCCAGTCGCGGTTGTGGGCGGCGACGACCTGCGCTGCCTCACCGGCATCAGGAAGCGCTCGGTCCGGACGACTGATGCGCATGGCACCGATCGTGCGGAGGATGGCGGGCGTTCCAACGGCAAGCGCGCGCATGGCGCTTCGGACACGCTCAAGTTGCACTCGATCCGCGGAGCCATCGGGCAGTCGATCGATCACCGCACCCAAGCGATCCGACTCGCTACCCGCAAAAGATGCCAGACGCTCCATCTCCTCACATCCTCTGTCCACCGCCGTGCCGCCATCGGCGGTCGCGGAGCGATGGCGGCGCATGAGCGCATCGACCCACTGCGCATATTCCGCAGCACCGCGCTGCGAGGTGGGATCGATGCGTGTCCACGCAATCTCCGCACCCTCCGCCACCGCGCATCGGTCCACGGCTGCGAGCACATCCGCAAGTTGATCGCCGACGCTCCCACTCAATGCGCCGCCTGGATCGATCCATGTGATTCTCCAGGTTCCCTTCGTGCCTTGAAGCAGCGCAGACAACTGTGGCGCCACTTCCCACTGCCGCCCCTTCGTCAGGTCAACGGCCGAGCGCAAAACTGGAGCGCGGGCAACGGTGTAGATCGACACGGCAATGGCAAGTCCGCCAAGTACACCCGATGCAATTCGCACATTCACGGTGAACGCCGTTCGGCCTGATGAGCGCTCCGCTTCGGTGCGCTGCAGCGCCCACGCACCTGTGAGAAAAACAAATGTTGCAGCCAGAAAGTAAACCACATCAGCGCTATCCAACGCGCCAGTGAGAAACCCCTCGAGTCGGCGGATCGGATCTATCGCGAAGAGCAGGTCCGCTTGATCCGCAGAAAGCGCAGGAGCAACAGACCGCAGTCCGATCAGCAGCACGAGCCAAAAGAAGAATGTGCCGAGATAGGCGACCGAAGCGCTTGTCGTCAGGGATCCGAAGAAGATGCCTGATGCAAGCGCTGCGCCACCAAGGAGCAGAACACCGAGCGCAGCGCAGATGCACTCACCAACATCTGGATCTGCGAGCCATTCAAGGACCGCAAATGGCGCGCCGACACCGACGATTCCGAGGGCGAGCACGCCAACCATTCCTGCCAACCATCGTCCGAGTACAAGAGAAAACGGTCCCGTCGGACTCGTGGCGAGTACTTCCCAGAAACCACTTCGTCGGTCCTCTGTCGTCGGTCGCAGCGAGATGGCAGGCGCCACAAGCAGCATCGCCCAGCCAGCGGCTGCTGCCACCGCACGAATCTCTGCCGGTGCGCCCGGCGCGATCGCAGCGACTCCCGCAATGACCCCCGTCATGAGGGTGAAGACGGCAAGGGCGCCCCATGCCGTTGTGGTCATGAACAGTGCCGCTGTTTCTCGACGCGCGATCGACAGGAGGGCCGGCATCAGCGAGCCCCCCCTGCACGACTGATCAATCTTCCAAAGACCTCCTCCAAGGGTGGTTCAACGCGCTCAAACCTGCGCACCGAAGCGTTCACATGCTGCAGCACCGCTGCAAGCCGGGTCGGCAGCGCGCCCACATCGGGATGGCTCTCGTCCGCTGCGACCACGATGCGAGTCCACCCATCGGCAAGCGATTCTGACCTGACCTCGATGACGCCTGCCACCGACCCAAGCGCACCGACATCACCGCCCGTGCACTCGAGATCGAAGCGCGCAGCGACGGCACCGCGTCGACGCAGATCGGTTGCAGTCCCCTGAGCGACCAAACGACCACCGCCAAGGAGCACAAGATGGTCGCACACGGCTTCAACTTCCGAGAGATTGTGGCTTGAGAAGAGAACCGTGTGCTCGCCGCGCAACGATTGCACAATCCCGCGGAAGGCCTGCGCCGTGACGGGATCGAGACCTGTGGCAGGTTCATCCAGAATCACGACGGCGGGCGATGCCACGAGCGATGCTGCAAGCCCGACCCGCTGACGAAACCCTCGGCTCAGCGAACCGATGAGTTTTCGGCGTACAGACTCAAGCTGGCAGCGCTCCACCACCCGTGCCACCGCCGCCTTGTGAACGCGCGGCGCGACACCCCAAAGACCGCAGCGGAACTTGAGGTACTCATCGACACGTGCATCGGGCGGCAGCGCATTCGATTCAGGGAGATAGCCAATAGAACGGCGGGCAAGCATCGGGTCACGCCGCACATCGGCAGAACCAACGCGCAGCGAACCTGCATCGGGCGCAATCGCACCTGCGAGCATGCGAATCGTCGTCGTCTTCCCGGCGCCGTTTGGACCAAGAAAACCACACACGGATCCAGAGGGCACCTCAAACGAGAGGTTGTCCACTGCGCGTGTTCGCCCGAAAGACTTGGTGACCTGATCGACGCTGATCATGGTGGATGTGGCGCTCTGAAGCGTACACTCATCACTTCGATGCCGAACTCAAAGCCGCCTGTTTCACCGCTCAACTTGCTCGACAATGTCGGAGCGGGCATCGGCATTGTGGATGCATCGGGGGATGTCATCTGGATGACGTCCCGGCTCGCGGAGCAGCCTGCAGAGACGCTGCGCCTGTTTGCCGAGCAGTGCACGCTCGCGCTACCGCAACTTGCCGCGTCGCCGACACTGCACCTCCGCAAGCGTTTTCGGTCGGGACTCCAAACCTTTGAACTGCTCATCTCTGCAGCCCCGGGTGGTGGCGCATCGGGCGTTCTCTTTGATGTATCCGCTCACACGCGCCTTTCGGAGCGCCTCGATGGCATCGATGCGTCCGGCGCCGACCTGCTCGATCTCGATGCACAAATCGTGAATCCGCTCAACGTGGCTGAACGGCTCGCGCTGCTCGAGGGAAAGATCGCACAGGCCATGGAACGGGAATTCCCAGGGCAACCGTATGAGGTGCGCCTGCGAAATCGAAAGACCGATCAGCTCGAGCTGGTCATCGGTCACGGCATCGATCCACTGAGGATCGGCGAATCGATCTTTGCACGTCCAACCGCCAACGGCATCTCGGGCATCGTGGCAAGTTCAGGACGCAGCGTCATCTGCCGCAACGCGGACACTGATCCGAACTACCTGCCCGGACTGCCGGGGGCACGGTCGAGCCTGACCATCCCGATGCTGCTTCGCGAGCGCGTGATCGGCATCGTCAATGTGGAATCGCTTCGTGCCGATGCATTCACCGAAGATGACTGCCTCGCACTCGAGACCTATGGCCGATATATGGCGATGGCGCTCAATATTCTGGACATGCTGATCGTGGAGCGCTCATCAACAAGCGAGCGAGTGAGTGCGATCCTGCGCGATGAATTGGCAGTACCGACGCAGCGGCTTCGCGATGCCACGATGGATGTTGCCATGGGAAAACTGGGCGCGTTCGAGCATCTGGAGCGGGCGCTTGAGATGCTTTCGGCGAGGATCAAGGGTGCGACATCAGGCCCACAGTCGGTGCTTGGCATTGATCGACTGCCCCGCGATCGATCGCGTGACCCTTGGATCGAGGGCAAACGAATCCTCGTTGCCGACGATGATGCGAATGTGCGCGAGACGATCCAAGGACTGCTGCAGGAGGCGGGTGGCGTCGTAGAGAACCGTCCGGATGGAAGTGCAGCACTTGAACTCGTTCGGCGTGCCCAAGAGGAAGGAAAACCTTTCGATCTTGTGATTTCTGATGTGCGCATGCCAGACCGCAACGGGTATGAAGTTTTTCGGGGCACACGCGAAGCATCGCCCGCGTGTGCATTTCTCATGATGACGGGTTTTGGCTATGACCCGAACCACTCGATCGTCCGATCGACGCAGGACGGACTCAACAACTTTCTGTTCAAGCCTTTTCAGGCAGGCGTTCTGCTTGAAGAGGTGCGCAAGTCGCTCGGAGCGCCGCAGTAGTTCACGGGGCGTACTGAGCGCGGAGCAGGCGCGGCAGTCCTTCCAGATCGCGGAGCACCACGGCTTCTTTGAATCCGCTGGAGGATGCGATCTGAAGCGCCGACTGCTCCTGACTTGCGGCGATCTCGCAAAGGAGTCCGCCGCCTCGACGCAAAAGACGAGGCGCACACTCCACAACGCGCCGGACCATGGCGAGACCATCCGCGCCACCACGAAGTGCGGTCTCCGGCTCCCAATTCCGAACATTCGGCGGGACATCCTTCCACTCCAGATCGCTGATGTACGGCGGGTTGGCACACAGCACATCCACCGCTGCCTCGAGACCCAACCCAGCGAGCGCCTCATCCAAATCGCCCTGCAAGACCTCAACGACAGACTCCAGTTTGTTTGCCACGACATTCCGCCGCGCAAGTTCCACGGCAGCGGGGACGACATCCGCGGCAATCACACGAAACCCGCCGAGTGGATCAGCCTCCGATACGGCGCGCTCCATTCCTTCGCCCGCTCTCCATGACAACTGCCGCCGCCCCATGCGCTGTGCCCGCAGTGCACGCGCCACCGCGATCGCGATGCATCCAGTTCCCGTACAGAGATCCACGATGCATAATGGCGACGGGCTCCTATCTGACGCCGTACCCGCCATACGAATCGCTTCCTCGACCAACAACTCCGTACAGGGACGGGGGATGAGCGTGGCAGGCCCCACCTCAAGTTCACATCCATGGAACGCCCATCGGCCAACGAGATACTGCACCGGTTCATGTCGACCAGCGCGCTGCACAAGATCGCGAAGTCGTGCGAGTTCATCCGCTGTTGCCACTCGATCGACATCGAGATAGGTCTGCAGACGCTCACAGCCCAGCACACTCGCGATCAGCAGATCCGTACAGAACTGTGGCGATTCAACCCCTTTTTCTGCGAGAAAAGGGTGCATCCATGCGCGCAGGCGGCGGATCGTCCATGGTTCGGCCACAGCAGAATCGTAACGCGAGCAAAGGTAGACTCGGCGGTCCGACCCAATGATTCCTGAGACAACAACCCACATTTTGAAGGCAGTTGAATCCGCGGCACAAAGCGCAGGAGTATTCGGCGCCATCACCCGAAGCGGTGGGCGGTTGGTCTGCATGGCATCCGGCTGCGCTGCGCCAGCGGAATATGCGCTTGAAGTCGGCGGAGAGGGATGGCGGCTCTCGCTCGGGACTGCAGATCGCTGGCTCAGCGAATCGATCGAGTCCTCGCTTGTCGAGTCGCGAGACTCCATTGAGGATTTGTTCCGTGAGGCGCTCCTCGACTTGGGCTCCAAAGTCGAGCCGCCAAGGGTCAAGCACTTCCGCGACGATGCGAAGCGCTATGTCTTTGAGACACTGCTTTCTGCAGATGGAAGCGATGACGACGTTGCAGCGCGTTTGCAGATGTTTCTGCTGGCGTTTGAATCGATGTTCCGCCTGCTTGGTGATATGGACAGCGGACCGGATAGCGAATGAGTGCGCCCTCAGTCCTGATGTTGGGATGGGAGTTCCCCCCATTTATCACGGGCGGGCTTGGCACGGCGTGCCACGGGTTGACGCGCGCACTCAAGCACGCAGGATGCGATGTGACCTTCGTCCTTCCGCGAGCAGTCGACCACACGCACGCATCGCACGTGCGTTTGGTCTCACCCGAGGGCTCCGCCCCACGGGACTCCGACTCCGTCGGTGGCTGGATCCCATCACCTGCAGCACGAATCATCGAATCAACCGCAGATGCCCTGTTGGCCAAGGACATTCACACGAGTGAGTCGCCTGCATCCGTAGCGGCTCGCCGTGAGGCTCTGCTCCGGGGAACGCCAGAACGCGTCGACATTCTTCGTCTTGGAAGCACGAATCAGGGTGCGTACGGTTCAGTGCCTCAGCATCGGGAGGCCCTGCGGAAGTCCGGCGTCAACCTGCACGAGGCCACAGGCGTTTCCGATCCGCAAACCATGATGGCACGGCTGATCAGTGCGGGCGTCGAACCTGCAGTCGCTTGGGAACAAGTCGTGATTGATCAGGTACTGCCGGAAGCTGCCACACCTCATCCGACAGCCGCTGTACCACTGAGTGGCGGGTATGAGGGTGATCTGATCTTGGCAGCGGAGCGCTACGCGCAGTTCTGTGTGCAATCAGCTCGCCATCTCAAGTTCGACATTATTCACGCGCATGATTGGCTTACCTATCCGGCCGGGCTTGCACTCGCACGCCTCACCGGACGTCCGCTCGTGGTCCACGTGCACGCGACAGAGTTTGATCGCTCAGGCACCCACGTCAATCAGCAGGTTTACAACATCGAACGCCGCGGCATGCAGGGTGCCGTGCGTGTCATGGCGGTGAGCAACCTCACGCGCAACCTTTTGATCAACCGATATGGACTCTCGCCCAACAAGATTGATGTCGTCTACAACGGGGTCGATCTGGAGCCAGCGTCCTACGGCATCAAGCGCATTGAGCGCGGAGAGCGCATTGTGCTGTATTTCGGACGCATCACCATGCAAAAGGGTCCTGAGTACTTCGTACGCGCCGCAAAGCGCGTGCTCGAAGTGGAGAAGAACGTGCGATTCGTGGTGGCCGGATCAGGAGATCTTGCAAGTTCCATGATCGAGATGGCGGCAAGTCTGGGGATCGGCGGCAAGATGACTTTCACGGGATTCCTGCGTGGGCGGGACATTCCGCGAGTCTTCGCATTGGCAGATCTCTATGTGATGCCGAGTGTTTCGGAACCCTTTGGTATTGCGCCACTCGAGGCCATGGGGCATCGTGTGCCTGTGATCATTTCAAAGAACTCGGGTGTCTCTGAAGTTTTGACCCACGCACTCAAGGTGGATTTCTGGGATGTGGATGACATGGCCAACAAGATCGTTGCTGTCCTGCGTCACCCTCCCCTTCGCGCTGAACTGCGCGACCGCGGGCTCTTTGAGGTCCGGGGGATCACATGGGACGGTGCAGCAAAGCACTGCCTCACGTCCTATCAACATGCCATGAACGCCGTGCGGCAGATCCCCTCGGATCCACGCCACCTCTGAGTCACTGCGAGCACAACTGCGCCGGGGGGCGCTCCTATACTCGATGGACAATGGGTCTGTTCACACGTGCGAAGCCTGCGCCGAAGACGGCGCTGGCACCCCAAAATCGTCCTGCCGTTGCGCAGCAGCACACGCACTCCACTGCGGAGAGTGGAAATCCTGTTCCGCTGCTTGGCGATTCGGCACTGGAGCGTCGCGCGCAAGAGAACGCACTCCGCATCCTCACAAGTGCTCGAAGCAGCAGCGACGGAATGCTGTCGGCGGCATTTTGGTCGGACAAGCTGATGGCGTGGTCCATGCGTGATCCGGACTTTAAAGTCCAGCTCTTTCACTTCGTCGACTGCTTTCCCGCGCTGCGCAACTCAGACTCGATCTACGAGCATCTCGTCGACTTCATGTCCAAGCCAGGACTCTCCCTACCACCGGGCATGGACTTTGGTCTCAAGGCGGGCGGACTGGCAAAGGGGCTGGTTGCCCGCACCATGTCCTCGCAGATCGAGTCGATGGCCGGCAAGTTCATCGCTGGAACCGATGCAAACAGCGCGCTCCCGACCCTGCGGTCTCTGTGGGATCGCGGTCTTGCCTTCAGTGTCGACCTCCTTGGCGAAGCATGCCTCAGCGACTCGGAGGCTGCGGCGTACCGCGCCAAGTACGCCGATCTCTTGGAGCAATTGCCGAGCGCAGTCGCTGCATGGCCTGCGCAAGCCGCACTCGAGCGCGATCATCTTGGCCCGATCCCGCGCACCAACGTATCGATCAAGATCTCCTCGCTCTTTGCCCGCACGGATCCCATTGACACCGAGGGATCGATCCGAGGGTTGGAAGAGGCACTGCTGCCGTTGCTAGAGTCGGCTGCTCGGCGCGGCGTCTTCGTCAACTTCGATATGGAGCAACAGTCCCTGAAGGATCTGACGCTCGAACTCTTTATGCGCTGCTGCGAGCGCGTTCCCTTTGAAGCAGGCATCGCCATGCAGGCGTACCTGCGAAGCGGCGAGTCTGATGCGCAGCGTCTGATCGATTGGGCACGTCGCACCAACCGCGTGGTGACAGTTCGCCTCGTGAAGGGCGCCTACTGGGATTCACAGACCATCCTCTCCGAGCAGCATGGATGGCCAAATCCATGTTGGAGTTTCAAACGCGATACCGATGCGTGTTTTGAACGCATGGCGGCCCGCTTCATCGAAGCGACTCCGAAGACGGCCGGCAGTGGTGGAACCCGTCTCGCACTGGGCTCACACAACGCACGGTCGATCGGGGCGGCGCTGGCGCTTTTGGAGAGGCATGGGCTGCCACGTGAGGCGATCGAGTTACAGATGCTGCACGGCATGGCCGATGCGCTCAAAGGTGCCTGCATCAAGGAAGGTCTTCGCGTACGCGAGTACCTGCCCGTCGGCGAGATGATCCCGGGCATGGCATACCTGGTCCGTCGTCTTCTGGAGAACACCAGCAACGAGAGCTGGTTGCGTTCGGGGTTCGCGGATGCGGCCGATGACAGTCAACTGGTCGCGACGCCGCACCGCTCGGCGGGTGCCGGCGCGGGCAGCGATGACGGGCTGCTGCGCGTGCGCGGTTCGGCCGAGCGACATGCGCTCAGCAGTGCACACTCGGACGTTGCGGACGGACTGCCATTCTTCACCGAGCCGATGCGCGACTTCTCGGATGCTGCCACGCGGAGAACATTTGCGGCAGCAGTTCAGACAGCGCGCGTGCCAAGCGTTGCCAATGACACCACGGTCGAACAGGCGCGCACGTCGCTCGCCCGTCTGCACGCTGGGTTCCCGGCCTGGCGCGAGACACCGCTCGCCCAGCGCGCCGCAGTCTTGATTCGCGCTGCTGCCGCTCTGCGCGCACGGCGCGACGAACTTTCAGGCGTCATCATCCGTGAGTCTGGCAAGACATGGCGCGAGGCGGACGGCGATGTCTGCGAAGCAATCGACTTCTGTGAGTACTACGCACGCGAGGCTGCGCACCTCTTCCACCCGCGGCGGCTTGGCCTCTTCACGGGCGAACTGAATCAGGAGTGGCATCAACCCCGTGGCGTCGCGGTCGTCATCAGCCCGTGGAACTTCCCGCTCGCGATCTGTTGCGGGATGACCGTTGCAGCGCTTGTCACTGGCAACACTGTGGCAGTCAAGCCGGCGGAGCAGACGCCCGGCATCGCGCGAATCCTTTGCGACATCCTGTGGACCGCGGGTGCACCGCGCGACGCGCTGGCATTCCTGCCAGGCCCTGGCGAAACCGTGGGCGCGGAACTCGTTCGTGATCCGCGCGTGGCGATCATCGCATTCACAGGATCGAAGGCAGTCGGGCTGGACATCATTGCTGCCGCCGGGCAGACGCCGCACACGCAGGGGTTCGTGAAGAAGGTGATCTGCGAGATGGGTGGCAAGAATGCCATCATCGTCGACGAAAGTGCGGATCTTGATGAGGCGGTACTCGGCGTTCGTCAGTCTGCGTTTGGATTCTCTGGGCAGAAGTGCTCAGCCTGCAGCCGCGCCATCGTGGTCGGGTCAGCCCTCGAACCGTTCCTGCACCGACTTGTCGATGCGACGAAAACGCTCACGGTTGGCGATCCCCTACTGCCTGGAACGGACATCGGACCGGTCATCGACGAAGAAGCGGCACGTCGCATCCGTGCTGCGATTGAGTCAGCAAGCCGCGAGGGTCGAATTGCAGTACAGGTGTCCGTCCCGGACGGACTCGAGGCTCGAGTCGGAAAGCCCTTCATCGGACCAACCATCGTTCAAGATGTCCGCGCTGATCATCGCATCGCGCAAGATGAAATCTTCGGTCCCGTACTCGCCGTCATTCACGCACGCGACTTTACGGAAGCGCTCTCCATTGCCAACGAAAGCGACTACAAACTGACGGGCGGGGTGTACAGCCGAAGACCATCGCACCTGGACCGAGCGCGTCGCGAGTTCCGTGTGGGCAACCTCTATCTCAACCGCGGAATCACGGGCGCGCTCGTCGGACGGCAACCCTTTGGTGGCTTCGGCATGAGTGGGGTCGGAAGCAAGGCCGGCGGGGCGCAGTATCTCCTTCAATTCGTCGAGCCACGGAGCGTCTGCGAAAACACGATGCGCCGTGGCTTCGCACCGGGCCTGACCTGACGACGGGCAGACACATTCGGGCATCAACCTACGCCGAGTGCGCGGTACTGCAGCGCCTCCGACACATCTTCTGCGTGTATCTCCGAGTGTGCGTTGAGATCGGCGATGGTCATGGCAACACGGCGAATCTTGTCGTACGCACGCGCACTCAGAGCGAGTTCATCGAGCCCATGTGAAAGCAAGTGCAGAGCCGCACTGTCGAGTCGGCAGACCCGGTCGAGCAGTTCACCCGGAAGCCGCGCGTTTGGCAGGGCTCCCTGGCGCGCCCTTGCACGGGCGCGGGCCTGCAGCACCTGCGCCAAGAGTGACGCGCTGTCTGCGCCCGGTTTCGCGCGCGCCAGATCGCGCGCGCCCACGCGCCGAACCTCCACATGGAGGTCGATTCGGTCGAGCACTGGCCCAGAGAGCCGTCCGAGATACTCGCCCATCAGCCGTGCCCCTCGAACGCCGCCGAGACGATCTCCCTGCGCAGATGGATTCATCGCTGCGACAAGCATCGCTGCCGCAGGCCATCGAATACTTCCGCTTGCGCGTGCAATCGACACTTCGCCACCCTCGAGCGGCTCGCGCAGCGATTCGAGTACATCGCGGCGGAACTCTGGCAACTCATCGAGAAAGAGAATGCCATGGTGTGCAAGCGTGATCTCGCCGGGCCGCCCATGCGGTCCGCCACCAATGATGGCCGTAGCGCTCGCGCCGTGGTGCGGGGCACGGACGGGTCGAGCCACATCCAATCGGCCCGCACGCAACCGCCCATCCATGCCGACACCGGCACACGAGGAGATTCGCAGAACTTCCAGCGCTTCCTCGGGCAGCAGCGGCGGCAGGATGCCGGCGAGCGCACGAGCGAGCATGGTTTTCCCGCAGCCGGCGGGACCGAGCATCAGCACATTGTGCCCACCCGCTGCCGCGATCAACATCGCGCGCTTGGCGGTGGATTGCCCCTTGATCTCGCGAAAGTCAACGGGTGCGAGACCAGTCGGAGGGGCGGCGTCCCCCGCCGCCTCCCCTCCAACATGGTCCTCGCTGTCGCATCCCTGCCCCTGTTGGATGAACAGCGAATCTCCGCCAAGCGGAGACCGTTCCCCCCGAAAGAAGTTCACAGCATCAACGAGTGTCTCCACCGCAGCGACTCTGCTCTTTGGAACGAGCCTCGCCTCGCGCGCATTCTCGGCCGGGAGCAGAATGCCTCGACCGACATCGCGTGCCATGAGGGCCGCACTCACTGCACCGCGCACGGCGCGCACCCGCCCATCGAGCGCCAGTTCGCCTGCCACCAGCCATTGCTCCGAATCAAACGTGGCTCCACGACGAGCATCCGCAGAGCCGGCCGCACACAACAGGCCAAGTGCGATCGGCAAGTCATACACCGCCCCCTCTTTGCGGGTCCCCGCCGGCGCGAGGTTCACAACGGCATGATGCCTCGGTACTTCAAATCCTGAACTCTCGATCGCGCGTCGAACGCGTTCGACGGATTCTCGAATCGCCGCATCCGGGAGTCCCACCACGGCAATCTGCGGCAGCCCATGTGCAGACAGATGGACTTCCACCTCGCACGGGCTTGCGTCGATGCCTCGCAGCATGAAGGAATGGATCCTTGCCTGCACAGGATCGCACGCTATGCAGCCGCGGTGCCACGCCCATAAACACGCCCTTTTTTCGTATCCTCGACCCGCCTATGGAAGTCACGGTCGCCACCACACTCGCTATCGGGCTCGCGGGCGGCCTTCTCGGTGGCCTGATGGGACTTGGCGGCGGCGTCATCATGATCCCGCTGCTCACGGTGACTTCGGGCAGCCAACCGTACCTCTACCAGTCGGCATCTCTGCTCGCGGCTGTCGCGGTCAGCCTTGGCAGCATCCCCCGCCATGTGCGATCTGGCCTGGTCAATCGACCATTTGTTCTGCGGTCTTTGCCATGTTCCATCGCCACCACCATCGCGAGCGCACTCACAGCTGCGCTTCTGCCCAATCAGCATCTGCTCGAGGTGAGCTTCGCCATCTTCCTCGCTGTGATCGGCATCGGCGAGCTTGGCGGTTTTGTCCGACGCACGACCGGAGCGACGGATTCCTCGCCCATTCAAAACACGTGGCTCCGTGCATCAGCCGTCGGAGGATGCATGGGAACGCTCTGTGGACTGCTTGGTGTTGGTGGTGGAGTCATTGCACTTCCGATGATCCGTGTACTCACTGGCTTTGATATGCGGACGACCGTTGCAACGGCGGCCGTGCTCATCTTGCCCACCGTGATCGTCGGTGGGCTCATGCGCCTTGCCGCAGTGCAACACACCACGAGTGTCGACGGGCAACCCATGACGGCGTGGGCGATCCTTTCTCTGGCACTTCTGCTTTCGCCCGGCTGCCTGATTGGTGGCGTGCTCGGCGCCACATGGGCGCATCACCTTCGAAACTCCATACTCGAGAGAGCATTCGGCATACTCTGCCTCGGCTTGTCTGCAAAAATGTCCGGACTGTTCTGATGAGCGATGCCACCTCTCCCGCGGATTCTGCACCGAAAGCCCCTCGCTCATCGCGCACGCCGTGGCTCGTGGTCCTCGCCGCAGCGTGGATCATTATCCCCATTGTGCTCGGCATCACGCTACTGACGCAGGTCGCTCCTGCCTCGCAATGGCTTCACGAACACCCGGACATCGCCGCGGCGACATGCGTTGCCGTCTTGGCATTCACCACAGGCTTCGGATTGCTCCCCCCGTACGTGCAGTCCATCATCGCCGGATGGGCGCTTGGTGCTGTGGTGGGAACCGCCACCGTACTGGTCGGGCTGCTCGGTGGTGCAACGATCGGATTCTTTGTGGCGCGCGCACTGAGCGGCGATGCGCTGATGCGGCACATTGCATCGAATCCGCGCGCAAAGACGATTCACCACGCGCTCGTCGAGGCGAAGCAGCGCCGTACCTTCCTGCTGATTCTGTTGCTGCGGCTTCCACCCAACTCCCCCTTTGCTCTCTTCAATCTTGCGATGGGTGCGGCTCGGGTGCGCTACGGACCGATGATCGCTGCGACCGCCATCGGCATGCTGCCGCGTACTGCGTTTCTCTGCTCCGCGGCAGCTGCAGCTGCCGCCACCGGAGCACAGGACATTCAGGATCTCGTGCGCCGCCAAAGCTGGCCTTGGCTGATCGTTGGTCTTGCCAGTTTCATTGTGGCGCTGCTCATCATCCGAGTGCTTGCACAACGCGCACTCCGCGCCGCGGGGCTCGCCTGAACGGGGCACCCCCGGCTGCAATCGATCAACTCGGCGGCTCCAGCGGCTTCTCCGTTGGCGACACGGGCGCTTCACTGGGCTGAACGCGCTGCTGCGGACTTGGGTCATGCGAAATCGGTGCCTCCAAGCCTCCCGTGGCTTCGACATTTGCCGCAGGCGGCGTCAGTCCATCATGCATCGACGGATGCTGCGCAAGGCGTGCATCGATCTGGCGAAAGAACTGGTCGCTCTGCGAGAAGAAGGAACCGCCGCGCACTCGACCGCGCGGCTGCATGATCACTCGCGGAATCCGATCACTGGCGTCTACTTCAATGCTGAACGACCAGATTTCCGTCTGGCGCCGCATCGCTTGCCCGTTCATCACGTCACGCTTGAGCTCTCGGTGAATCTCGATCTGATGCGTCGCCTCATCCACGAATACACCATTTTCCGTCACGAACCAATCGGTCAGTTCTGGTTGGCGCGCCGCCAGCACCGTCGCCGACCAGAGTTGCTGCTCACTGACACCGGGGTAGGCGCGCGACACGCTGCCAAGACGACAGCCGCCGAGCAGCGGCAACATCGCAAGCAGCACACAGCCCCAGGCGCGCGCGGTCTTTGACGCGCTCATGTCAATCGGGGAATACGGCATTCGCATAAACCTTCTGTACATCATCCAGTTCCTCCAGTCCGTCGACGAGGGCTCGAATGCGCTCACCCAACACGGCGTCGACCGCCACCTCTACCTGCGGTAACCAAAGTACCTGAGCCTGCTCGAATGCGATACCAGCCCCCTCGAATGCATCGCGCAGGGCTGCAAGAGTCGGTGCAGGGCAGGTCAATTGCCACACGTCTTCATGTCCAACGACATCATCTGCCCCGGCATCAAGTCCGATTTCCATCACGCGCTCCTCCGAAAGCGTCTCGCGTGGAAGGATCACGACACCACACTGCCGAAACGAATGCGAGACGGATCCGTTCACGCCCAGATTACCGCCATGCTTGTCAAACAGCGTGCGAACCTCAGGCGCCGTGCGATTGATGTTGGAGGTCAAGCATTCGACGACAAGCGCAACACCGCCGGGACCATACCCCTCATAGCGGATCGCCTGATACTCCTCGCCCTCGAGTGCGCCGCTGCCCTTCTTCACAGCCTTCTCGATCGTGTCGCGCGGCATGTTCACGCTGCGCGCTTCATCAATCGCCATGCGCAGCGATGCGTTGAAGCGCGGATCAGCGCCGCCCGTCCGTGCCGCAACGATGATCGC
>VGYQ01000011.1 GCA_016872915.1 Planctomycetota bacterium
GTCAGGCTCTCGTCATCACTGCATCGAGCGCACGCTGCGCCGCGAGCAGGTCTGCCTGCGCCTCCGCAAGCATGCGCCGCGTCTGATCGACAACCTCTGGCTTGGCCTTCGCGAGGTAACCGGCATTGGAAAGCTTCCCCTCAAACCCTGCGATCGCGCGCTGTCGGTCGCGCACCACCTGCTCAAGCCGCGTTCGTTCGCTGCCGACATCCACGCTGTCCACGAGCGACGAAAGCAGCAGTTCCTCCCCTTCAAAGGGGAATGCCACCGCATCGGCGGGTCGTGCCTGCGCCGAAGGTTCCACGCTGCCGATTCCCGCGAGCGTTTCGACCGTACCGCCCGCCTGTGCGATGAGCGCCGCGATCGCCGGCGTGACATGCAGGTTGATGCGGCGCCGATCGAGCACCTTGCGCTCGCCTCGAAGGTTTCGGATCGCCTCCACGAGCGACTGCACACGTGCGAACTCCCGCGCGGCGCGCTCATCGGTGAGCGCATCCCCACAGCGCGGCCACCGCGCCGTTGCCGCAAGCGGCGATGGCGGCAATTCGAGCGCCCTGACTTGGGAAGTGCACACATCTGCCACTGGTTGCCAGAGCGCCTCGGTGACGAACGGCATCACCGGATGCAGTACTCGGAGTGTTCCATCGAGCACGCCGCGGAGCACCGCCTGCTGTCCCGCGTCATTCTTGACCGTTGGCTTGATGCCCTCGAGATACCAATCGCAGAAGTCCCGCCAGATGAAGTCGTACAGCGCCTCCGCGACGGGATTGAACTGGTACGCATCGATGGCGCCATCGACTGTCCGCACCAGATGTGCAAATCGGTGCAGAATCCAGCGGTCGATGAGGCGCGTTGGCACGACCGTCGTCGCCTGCACCGCCTCGGCGTGCTTCCCGTCGCTGCCATCGCCGCACTGCGCGAGGGCGAAGCGGGACGCGTTCCAAACTTTCGTCGCGAAGTTTCTGCCGATGTCAAAACGGCTTGACGTATTGCGTGCAAGCGGCATCGCATCGGTCGGCTGCGCCAGCCCAGATGCCACGCCATAGCCCGTCACCATCTCGCGCGATGGATCAGTCGGGCAAGACTGCGTCGGTGCGGCAACCACATGTCCCGAAGCAGTCGTCACCGTCTTCGGCGTGAACGCCTTGCCCGTGTGCGGGCAGAGCACATCCACAGGCAACCGCACGTCCTGCGTCCCCGTCGACATCTGCACGAGAACGAAACGCATCGCATCCGCGCCGTGCGTTGCGATGATGTCGCGTGGGTCGACCCCATTGGCGAGCGACTTGGACATCTTCTGCCCGAAACCATCCTGCACGATGCTGTGGATGAACACGTCACGAAACGGGAGACGTCCGCCGAGAAAGTGACGATTGAACATCACCATGCGGCTGACCCACAGCGTGATGATCTCGCGGGCCGTCGACAGCACTGCACTCGGGTTGAATGCATCGAGAAGCCCCTGCATCTGGAAGCGCGCAGGGTCTGGCCACCCGAGCGTGCTGAGCGGCCAGAGCGCACTCGAAAACCAAGTATCAAGCACATCGGGATCCTGACGGAATCCAGCACGCTCCAGCTCGGGCGCCAACTCGCCATCGAGCCGCTCGGGAAGGCACACGAACATCTCGGTCGCGCCATCCGGGAGCGTGCGCCGCATCTCCGCGGCACCGCGCGCACTCCACGGCTGCTGCGGCGGCGGCGAATCGGCGCTGAAGATCTTCGACCACACTGGGATTCGATGACCCCACCACAGTTGCCGCGAGATGCACCAGTCGCGGATGCCCACATGCCACTGCTCGAACGTTCGCGCGTAACGCGCCGGATAGAAGGTGAGTTCGCCGTCCCCCACCCGCGCAGGTGCGGCCGACGGCGCTGGCGACTGCCGCTGATCCGCTCGCATGGCTCGGAGCGCACTTCCCGCAAGACGCGGATCAGTGACACGCACGAACCACTGGTCGGAGAGATACGGCTCGACGGGCACATGACTGCGCGACGCATGCCCCACACTGTGGCGGTAGGGTCGAACACCCTCGAGGAGTCCGGCCGACCGGAAGTGCTGCACGATGCGCTCACGCGCCTCCTCGCGGCTCAGACCAACGAATGGGCGAGCTTCCGCCGAAACATCACTCCAACCGTGGCGATCGCTGATCGATCCGTCGGGTGCCATCACATTGATCGCAGGCAACTGATGGCGCATGCCAATGTCCCAGTCGTTGGGGTCGTGAGCAGGCGTGACCTTCAGGAAACCTGACGCAAACTGCGCCTTCACATCGGCTGGGTCGCCACCCTGTGCGACCGCCATCACGACATACTCATCTTCGACGATGGGAATGATGCGTCCGACAATCGGCAGTCGAACACGTTTGCCACGAAGTGCGGCAGCGCGCGGATCACGCGGATGAACGGCAACGGCGGTATCCCCAAGCATGGTCTCGGGTCGCGTGGTCGCCACGGTGATGTGTCCCGAACCATCCTCGAGCGGGTAGCGCAGATACCAGAATGACCCGTCGACCTCCTCCATCTCGACCTCATCGTCGGAAAGTGCCGTCTGCGTCGCCGGGTCCCAGTTCACGAGACGCTTGCCGCGTTCAATCAAGCCCTCTTGGAAAAGGCGGAAGAACGCCTCTCGCACCGCTGAGGTGCAGACAGGATCCATCGTGAAGCGCGTGCGCGCTTCGTCGCAAGACGCACCCATCGAGCGAAGCTGACTGAGGATGACCGATTCGTATTCATCTTTCCACGCCTGCACCTTTGCCACGAACTCCTCGCGTGTGAAGTCTGTGCGGCGCTTGCCTTGCATCTGCAGGCGGCGTTCCACCACGGCTTGGGTGGCGATGCCCGCATGGTCGGTCCCTGGCATCCACAGCGTCTTGCGCCCGCGCATTCGCGCTGTGCGCGCGAGGACATCCTGAAGCGTGTTGTTCAGCGCGTGACCAAGATGCAGCGCCGCAGTCACATTCGGCGGCGGAATGAAGATCGAGTAGGGTTCCCCCGCACCGTCTGCCTCCGCGTGGAAGCAGCGCGCTTCAGCCCAGCGCTGAAGGATCGCGGGCTCATGTTCCGCAGGAACATACGATTTCGCAAGCGGAACCTCACCCATGACGGCCCGAGTCTACAGATTCGAACGCAGCAACCCCCGGGGCATCGGCGATACCGGCCATCGGCACGGACATCGCGGAGTTCGCACCCTGCTTGCAAGCGCTGCACGTTGTGCGGCGTTGTGCGTGGTGCTCGCAGGCGCGCACTGCACGAAGCAGGAGGATCCGATAGCACGCACCGACGATCCCGCCTCGCGCCGTGCCGTACTCGACTCAGTCGAGACATCGCTGCGTACAGCGCGACTCGATGAGGCACTTCGCATGGCGCGCCGACTGACAGAGGCGCTCCCGGACGATGCGGATGCCCAGGAGATCCTCGCGCGAACGCATCTTGCTCGTTCACTCGCTGCCGTGCAGCCAGCACTGCAGTCCGCCGAACGCATGGCCGCTGCCCAGGCGTACCTGCGCGCAGCACAACTGCGGCCGACCCACACAGGATTCCAGTCCGCTGCAGGCGTCGCTGCGCAGCAGGCGGGCATGCTGACCGAGGCGATCGCATGTTTCGAGCGAGCGCAGGCCGCTGATGCAGCGAATGTGCAGCATTCGCTCTATCTCGGGCAGGCTCTGCTGCAAACCGGAGATGTGACTCGCGCGCGCGTGTGCCTTGAGCGAGCACGGGCTTTGGCGCCTGAATCGCCCTGGCCACTGAGCGGACTTTCCGGGCTCGAACTGCAAGCGGGAAACGCGCCGCTCGCGCTCGAACTGGCGCAGCGCGCCCGGACGCTCGATCCGCAGGCTGATCAACTCCGCGTAGCCGAGGCAAAGGCTCTTCGCAAGCTCGGACGACACACCGATGTGCTGACATTGCTGCTCGCGTTGCCACCCAAGTCTCGAACGAGCGAGGCACTTGCCTGGGAGATTGCGAGCGCACATGAGTCGCTCGGCGACCGTGTGGCGGCCGCTGCCGCGTGGGGCGATTGGGCAGAACAGTGCACCTCGGCGGAGGCTGCTGCCGATGCGGCTCGGCGCTGGGAAGATGCAGGTGATGCTGTCCAAGCCGCATCGTGGCGGCGCGTCGCGTTGCAGCGCGGATGGGTCCCCCCCCCACCTTCTACTTCAACCAGCGACCCCCGTCGAGGCGGATGATCTCTCCGCAGAGGTAGGTCGCTTCGAGCGCGAGCCACGCAGCACAGCGTGCGGCCTCTTCCGGTGTTCCCGCTCGCCCAAGAGGTGTGCGCTCCATGTAACGCGCGGTCATGGCAGGATCGGCGCCGACCGGCCATGCGACAACGCCCGGCGCGATGCCATTCACTCGGATGCATGGAGCGAGTTCCACCGCGAGCGCACCGATGAGCGCGTCGAGCGCACCCTTCGATGCGAAGTATGCCGCGTGATTCCTGTAGAAACGGCCGGCCGCGTGCATATCGCTGAAGCACACCACAGCGCCCCCCGAGGGCAGAGATGACTTGGACAACTGCGGTGCGAGGGCCTGTGTCAGCAGCAGCGGTGCGAGGGCGTTCACCCGCATGTGTGAAAGCGCATGCTCAGGAGTGATCGAGCCAAAGACCTGCGGGTCGTAACGGCTCGCGCAGTGAACGATCACATCGGCATTCCGCGCTGCGAGGCGTTCGCCCATGGCCTGCACGGCGGCAAGGTCATCGAGTTCCGCACATTCGATCGCCACCTCAGGCTCGGCCTGCCCTGCTTCGCGCGCCGCCGCTCGACAAAGCGCCGCGCTTTCGCGCGCTGCACTGTTGTCCGAACGAACAGCGAGCGTGATGTCCAGCCCACGCCGCGCGAACTCCACGGCGGTCGCTCGCCCGACCCGCGCCGCGCTTCCGGTGATGATGACTCGTTGTCTCTGTTCTGGCATGGCGAGCAGCTTCGGCGTGACCGACCGCTGCAGCGAGCGTACTACCATCACGCCCAACGCATGAGGCCGGACAGGTTTTCATCTCAGCGTCTCGACCATCACGCACTCGGCGAGGCTTGGCGCACGGTATGCCGCGGGGCGCGGCGGCTGCTGTGGCTTGGGATCGCAGGCGCTTGTGCTCTGCTGATTCTCGCGGTGATTCTTGTGCTGACGCCATCGTGGGTCGGGTCGCTCGTCGCGGCGCAAGTGGGGCGGGCTGTTGGTGGCGACGCGACGCTCGACCGTTTCGAATGGCAGGACTGGGGCAAGGCACGACTCGAAGGTCTCGTCGTGCGAGTCCCGGGCTGGAAAGGTGTGGGGCGTGATCTGATCCTGGTGCAGCACATGGAAGTTGATCTCGAACCCTGGACCTTGCTGTGGGGCCCCCTGCATGTTCATTCACTGCGCGTTGGAAAAATCGATGTTCAACTGGTGGAAGGCGGGACGGCAGATGGTGGCTACAACTTTCAGTCGCTCCGGCGATCGCCTGCCAGCCCAGCGGAGAGCGGCGGACTCCGCATAGACCGCGGTTCGATCGATCAGATTCGCGTGACAGCGGGTCGTATTCGAGGTGGCGTGCTTCGAAATCCCGTGACGTTCATTGCCTCGGCGAGCCTTGCACCCGACTCGGGGGATGCATCACGTTCCACTTTGGAGTTGCAGGAACAGGGTGGCGGGATGCGCATCAGCGGTTGGTGGGACCAGTCATCGCTTGCATTCGATTTGAGTGCGACTGGCGTCACGATCAGCGAGCGTTTGGCATTCATGATGCCGCGCCAAGTTGGATCGGTCGTCCTGGCATCGCAAGCAGAGGGCGAAGTGGTGCGAGCAACGCTCTCTGCAAGCGGGACTACCCCACTGCGCGGGACCCTCGAAGTCCGCGATCTCTCCGCAAAACTCCCAGTCAATCTGTTCGGCTCATGGGTGCGCTATGAGGGCATGAAGATCTTTGAAGCGAAAGGAAAGCCGCGAGTCTTCGTGCGGAATGGAAAGCTGGAGATCGAGGGTGGCCGCGTTTCGCTGCAAGATTTCGACTTCGATGTGCTGAGCGACTCCTCGGACGGGAAGGCGACGACACTTCCGTTCTTCGCTTCCCTCGAAGTCGATTTGTCGGCCGTCCCGTGGCAGGACTTCGATTGGGAGCGCCGAGAGGAATGGCTTGAGAGCGCGCGCGTCCTCGCGCCATTTCGCGTGAAGGTACAGATTCCGAATCTTGAACTGGGTACACAGCGCGATACCAGTGCGCTCGAGGCACCTCGCGTCGTTGCCGAGTTCCTCGAAACGTTCAAGGTTCGCGAACTTCGAGCAACGGCAGAGTGGTCGGCATCCCGCGGTGCTCCGACAACCGCTGCCGATGGCTCGCTGACAGCAGCGAACACGGAGCATCAGGCGCTGCTCACCATTCGTGATGGCCGTGGTGCATTCGAGGATTTTCCCTACCCGCTGACGCAGGTCAAATCGACGATTCGGATCCGTGGACAAGATGCGCACATCGAATCACTCGAGGGCATTGGATCGAACAATGCACTCATCCATATTGGCGGCAGCATTCGCGGCATGGGCACGGATCCTGACGTACACCTCACAATCGCGTCGGATCGTGCGCCAATCGACGACGCCCTCATTCGCAGCTTCCCCGACAGCGAGCGCAAATTCTTTGAAAGCATCTTCTGGAACGGCGGGTTTCTCTCGCTGCAGCGCGGAGGACTTCTGCGCGACCAGACCCAAGTGGACGCCTGCAAGGATGAACTCACCCAAGTCGAACAAGCCTTGGCTTCGCTCTCCCAGTCGGCGAACTCGGATCCCGCTCAGATTGTGCGGCTCTCCATACGAGCTGGCGAGCTGACCCGCATCATTCAGGAGGGGCCGTTCAAGCCAGGCGGACTGATCCGCCTCGACCTTCAGGTGAAGAGGGCTCAGGGGTCGATGGAGCCGCCAACTGTCAACGGCAAAATCGATTTGATTGAAGTGGACCTGCTTCCGGAGGAGTTCCCCTACCCCGTGCGCGTGCGCGATGGCACAATCCTGCTCACCGACACCAGCTACACCTTTTCCGACAAGGTGCCTTTTACCACTCTCGCTGGGGGCAGAGGCAGTTTCAGTGGTGGAGTTCAGTTCAGTACGAGAGCGGATGGAGACCAGACCTTCGAACCCGACTTGCAGTTTGAACTGCCGAATGAACGGATCAATCCGAGAATGTTCTGCGCGATTCCTCCAGAGCAGGATGAATCGGTGGTCGGCTGGCCTGGACTCGCGCTATCAAGCGGCGGTTCCATTCTGCGGCAGATCAATCCAGCAGGCCGTCTCAACATCCGGGGATGCCTCCGCGGCGCTCCCGATGCAGAATTGAAGCTCGAATGCACAGTTGATCTCACGGATGGCAGTGTGCATCCGATCATTCCGGCAAACGAAATCCTCTCGAGTGACGAGATCACCTGGCCGATTGGATTCAGCCTTGAAGATTGCCGGGGAGCATTTCACGTCACGAATGAGAGGATTCAGATCGAGAAATTCACAGGATTCCGAAAAGACGGAAGTATCGATGCTGCAGGCATCGTTGGCTTCGCACACGCGCAGACGTTGCTCGAGGTCCGTCTGCGCAACATAGAACTCGAGGAGTACGCGATCAATCTGCTGCCGTTCCGAGAACAGTCGGAAGGAGATGCGCTCTGGAGGCGCTACGCACCACAGGGCGTGTTCGATGCGAACCTGCGACTCAAAGGTGATCTGGAGGGGGTCATTCGCACTTCCCTCACAATCGAACCACATGACCTGCTTGTGCGGTTGCCAGAGGGTGAGGTCTTTGCGGTCTTCCAATCGGGGACGATGACGTTCGAAGGCAACCATCTCACGTGTGATGCCGTTGACATGACCGTAGGACCGAGGGATGGCTATGCAACCCACATCTGCATTGATGGCAGCGTGGGCACAGATCTGGCGTCCATTGACCTTGATGCGTCTATCGAGAATGGCATGCTGCAGGGCCCACTCCTGCATGAGATCGCCAACCGAGTCGATGCCGATGGATTGGGAGGCCTGCTGAGGGAACTGGAGCCGAAAGGTCGCTTCGACGCTGTCGTCAGCGTCTCTGGTACCCAAGATGTTTCATTCAGCGATTTTGATTTGGAAGTTCAAATCCTCGACCTGAGCGTTGGACATGGGGAGTTTGAAACATCCCTTCGATTGCCCAAGCCCGTTCGAGTCACTGCGAATGATGGCAATCTACTCCTGCATCCCTTTTCTGCATCTCTGATCGGTGGATCGATCGAAGGTGATGGATGGGTGAGTGACGACCCGACGGGGCAACCCATGCAAGGTGAATTCTCTGCGCTCGTGACTTCGCAGGCTCCCGTGAAGGGTTTGTACGGACTCCTGCCAGGCCGTGTCGCAGAATTACTCAGCCGAAACGGCTTCGAAGTCGGCGATCTCCTGCGCGCAGATGCATCAATTTCACTGAGTCGCGAGGCTGGCGAAATCATCACGGATATCGGTGTGGATATGCGTGTCTGGAACGCGAAGCTTGATGTCGGTCCTGGGATCTCCGAGGCGGATGCTTCGGCATGCCTTGTCAGCCGCACTGGGAGCAAGACTCGCCCCCCCTTGGAGGCGGTCGTGGCCGACACATCTCTGCGCATCGCCGACCGCCCGCTGCAGGATGTTTCCATGCGACTGCTCATCGCGCCCGGGAGTGATGTCCTTCAACTGCTCGACTGTGAGGGTCGAATGGGAAGTGGCAGTTTCTCCATCACGGGGCAGTTCGGACTTGTACCCCCCTACTCCATGGCCGCTGACTGCGCAATCTCGGGCGTACCAGTCGAGTTGCTCGCAGGTACTCAAACCACGGAACCAACCGATCCAAGTGCGACACCATCGGATCCTGGACGAGTCGATGCCCGGGTGACGGTGCAGGGCGATCGAACGGGTCTTTCCGGGCGGCGCGGACGCGGTGCAGCGGTCATCGAGCGCACCGAGTTGACGCGACTGCCGATTGCCATCGCCCTCCTCCAACTCGGTCAGGCAAGCATCGACCTCGATCCTGTCATAGAACGCGGCGACTTTGCGTTCACCATTGATCGTTCCATGATCCACTTTGAACGCTTCGACCTGGCCTCGCGGAACATGACACTCGAAGGCAGGGGCAGCCTGGACACGGAGACACGCGCTCTCGCGCTGCGATTGGCAAACAAGGGCACCATTCCACTGGTCAGCGATGTCCTTGGCGGTGTGTCGAATCAGATCTTTCAAATCGATGTCCGAGGGACGCTCGACAAACCCGAAGGATCGCTGGTGCCGCTCCCGCTTCTGCTTCCTGCACCGGAGCTGCCTCACACTGTCGTGCCAGCCGCACCCATCGCGCGGAGGGACGCATGAAGTCGAAGGCGGAGTATCAGAACCTTGCACCCCATCTACGCCGTGCAATCGACGAAATGGTCGCGCTCACACTCGCCGACCGTGCGAGCGATGATGGGCATCCGCTGCGTGCGCGTGTGATCTCGGAGATGGTCGCCACAGCGCTGCAACTCGCGAATGACCGTCTGACGATGGGAGAGCTCCGATTGATCCGCCAGTCGCTTCGCGAGATGCGAGCCACGTTCACGATGTTTGAACGGTTTCGATCGCTGCGGAAGGTGGCGATCTTCGGCAGTGCACGCACGCCGCGCGATCATCCCGACTACACGGCGGCGCTGGACTTTTCACGTGCGCTTGCGGCGCGGGGTTGGATGGCCATCACGGGAGCAGGACCTGGCATCATGCAGGCAGGCAACGAGGGACCAACACCCGATCACTCTTTCGGGCTTTCCATTCGGCTCCCGTTCGAGGATAGCCCCAACCCAGTCATCCGTGACGATCCGAAACTGTTGAAGTTCCGCTACTACTTCACGCGAAAGCTCGCGTTCATGGGCAACGCGGATGCCGTCGCTGCGTTCCCCGGGGGGTATGGGACACAGGACGAACTCTTCGAGGCACTCACACTGGTCCAGTGCGGCCGCAGTTTGGTGGTGCCCATTGTTCTGGTCGAGGGTGAGGGTGGAAACTATTGGGATCGCTGGCGCTCCTTCGTCAACGAGTGCATGGAACGCACGCACTGGATCAGCTCGGAGGACACGGATCTTTTCACCCGTGCGACCTCAGCTGCCGAGGCAGTCGAGATCATCAGTACGTTCTATCTTCGCTATCGATCGAGCCGATACGTCGATGATCTGCTTGTGCTGCGACTGGATGCACCCCTCTCGCCTCTTCAGCTCCAGGATCTTGCTCAGGAGTTTTCACCGCTGATCGAGTCCGGCACGATGCACCAAGGCGATTCATTGGCAGGT
The DNA here is from genome assembly GCA_016872915.1 of Planctomycetota bacterium. Taxonomy (GTDB): domain Bacteria; phylum Planctomycetota; class Phycisphaerae; order Phycisphaerales; family SM1A02; genus F1-60-MAGs104. The sequence continues at coordinate 10,269 of VGYQ01000011.1, forward strand.
GACGACGCACCCGAGGGAACTCCACGCATCTGGTTCCACCACAATCGAAGGTTGTTTGGGCTCATTCGGCGGCTGATCGACCGTATCAACTCGCTCCCGCACGCTGCCGCATGAACGCCTTGCACGCACCCACTCTCCACCGAATGCTGGCGTGCCTCCCGGTGCTCGCGCTTGCCGCGGCCGCACCTTTGTTCCTCTCATGCAATGCGGCGCCGGTTTCTCAGACCGCCACCACGGTGCGCAAAGACGGCAGCAATACCGAGGCTGCCCGCCCCGAGCGCACCGAAGAGGAGCAGACGGATGCAAGCGACAAGACAGCCGCATGGGCAGAGATCGCGGCGTCGATCCCGACGCGCGATGTATGGCTTCCCGCCGATGACGGTTCGACCGATGGCGTCGTCGTCCTCCGCTGGCAAGTGCCAGACAACGCTGATGCGATCCATGCATTCTTCGAGGCGAACAAGCCGACCATGTTGAGCGACAGCGTTCAGGATCGACTGCTCGGCAATGGCATTCGTGTAGCCGCCATCCCGCTGGCAGATCTTGGAGCAGCCCTCGACACCCTCGGCGGTACGGCATCGAGCATTCGCCTCTGGCTCGGTCAGGCGCATGCATGGACACAGGTGAACGCCCTCCCCGTGCGCGGCCAACTTGCCGCCTTGATCGATGGGAGTGCGCGTCGCCTGACGGGCGGCACACTGCAACTGCTCATCCGTGGCTGGACTGTGCCGCTGGAGCAGGGTGCGGTCACCGATGTGGAAGTACAGCCAACATTCCTCGCAGGCGGTGCCGTTCCTGGCGCGCGCGCATCAGCGCGCGAAAGTTTCGCAAGTGCCGGCTTCTCCCTTGCGCTTGAGCGTGGGACCGCGCTTCTCGTCGCCAGCGCGCCACCTCGGAGGCAGAGTGCCGAGAAGGGGCCAGCGGCTGGTCCACCGGCGCTGCCCCCTGCCACGCTCGGGGAACTGCTTCTGGGGCGCCAAGGCGGTGATCGCGATCTGCTGCGGCTTCGGCCCATCGTGGTGATCGCGCCACTCGTCGCCGATCGTCACTTTTCAGATCCCGCGGCCGTAGAATCGATGACACAGCCGGCACAACCATGACCGCTTCGCCACCCCTCCTTCCTGATCAGGTGCAGACCATCCGCCACCGAAGGCGATTGCTGACGGTCGCCGTCTTTCCGACGCTGCTGACGCTTGGCAACCTGATCTGTGGATTTGCCGCAATCCACTACGCGAGCAAGCCAATCGGCCCGAGCAGTATTTTCGGTTGGAGCACGCTGACGATTGCTGGCAGCCTCGTCTTCTTCGGGATGCTGTTTGATGCATTCGACGGCTTTGCTGCGCGAATCACCAACTCGGCGAGTGAGTTTGGTGCCCAACTCGACTCGATGGCCGATATGGTGACCTTTGGAGTCGCGCCGGCGTTCATGGTGCTGCGGCTCGTGAGCTACTACTACGGTGGTCCCGACCATTACACGGGAATCCTCGGGCCGGATGCGGAGGGCGTGTACGGCAAGATCATCTGGGGCGTGACGGCGTTCTATATCTGCTGCACTGCACTTCGACTCGCGCGCTTCAACGCAGAAGTTGGCTCGGTCGATGAGGCCGATCACCGCGTGTTCCGTGGTTTGCCCTCCCCCGGTTCGGCGGGGGCGATCGCCAGCCTCACACTGCTGCATCAGCATCTCACGGTCATTCGCTTCAACGAAGTGCCACCGGACGGATTCGAGCGGACTTCAGCTCTGATCCTGCCGCTCGCCACCATCCTGGCATCGTTCGCGATGATCTCGCGTATTCCCTATGGTCACTTTGTGAACCGATACCTGCGCGGCAGACATTCGTTCGCCTTCGTTGCGTGGCTGATGCTGCCGATCGCATTTGCCGTGTGGTGGTTCCAAGTGGCGCTTGCCATCGCCTTCTGCGGTTATGCGCTGTCCGGCCCCCTGACCTTGCTGCTCCGGCTTCGACCCTCGCGCGCACCGATCTTGGAGGCGGAGTGACGGTTGCCCCAACCAACACCTCCCCCGCCGGCAGTTTGCCCGCGCGCTTTGGACCTTACGGTGGACAGTTCGTCCCCGAAACGCTGATCGCTGCACTGCATGAACTTGAAGCCGCGTACCTCGATGCGCGGCAAGATGCGAAGTTCATGGATGAACTGCGCGGACTGCTTCGGCATTTCGTCGGGCGACCCACGGCACTGTGCGATGCACCGCGACTCACCACGCATGCGGGCGGAGCTCGGATCGTGCTCAAGCGTGAGGATCTCGCGCACACGGGCGCCCACAAGATCAACAACACGATGGGGCAAACGCTGCTCGCCCTGCGCATGGGAAAGAAGCGGATCATCGCGGAGACCGGTGCAGGCCAACACGGCGTTGCAACCGCGACAGCTTGCGCACACTTTGGACTGCCCTGTGAGGTGTTCATGGGCAGCGAAGACGTACGGCGACAGGCACTCAATGTCTTCCGCATGCGATTACTCGGTGCCACCGTCAATGAGGTCTCCTCGGGCTCGCGCACGCTGAAGGATGCGACGAATGAGGCGATGCGCGACTGGATGGGTTCCGTCGGCAACACGCACTACATCATCGGGAGCGTGGTCGGTCCGCATCCGTTCCCGACGATCGTGCGGGATTTCCAAAGCGTCATTGGTCAGGAGTGCCGCGCCCAGTGTCTGGAGCAGTTTGGGCGACTGCCCGATGCCGTCGTGGCATGCGTCGGCGGCGGATCGAATGCCGCGGGGATCTTTGCTCCGTTCGTGCCGGATACCTCGGTTCGTCTCATCGGTGCGGAAGCGGGCGGCCGCGGCCTCGGTGCAGGGCAGCATGCGGCACCGCTTTCTCTGGGAACGCCAGGCGTTCTGCATGGCTCCTACTCGTATGTGCTGCAGACGGCGGATGGGCAGACCGCCGATGTGCACTCGTGCAGTGCCGGGCTTGACTATCCGGGAGTCGGTCCGGAGCACTCCTATTGGCGCGATGCGGGGCGCGTGAACTACTGCGCCGTCAGCGATGCGGAAGCACTCGAGGCGTTCCAGTTACTCGCCAGGCTCGAGGGGATCATCCCGGCGCTCGAGACCGCGCACGCGGTGCATGCAGCAGTGCACGCCGCAAAGAGCATGCGCGCGGATCAGATCGTGGTGATCAATGTCTCCGGACGCGGGGACAAGGATGTCACGGAGGCGATCCGTCTTCTCAGTACGAGCGACGACCCTTCGATGCATCGGAGCGCGAATCACCACTCGAACCCGTCTTCGCCCCCCCATCGCGCGGGATGAAGTCAAGCGCCACGGGATAGTGGTCGCTTGCATATCCGCTCGGTGGAGTGTCCTTTCGCCAGTCGTAACTGTCGCCCGGGTGCAGCGACGACAGCACGAAGAAAGATCCCGGAACGATCTCGTCCGCGAAACCCTTCGAAAGCAGAATGTAGTCAATCGAGCGTCCAGACTCGTGCGTGGTGTAGCGGTCGTACAACTGCTGCTTCTGCGCTTCCGGGGCGCTCCGATTGCGACCTGCCGATTGATCGTCGGCATTCCGGAAGTCGTAGCCGTTCTGCAGGCCTGCATCCTTGTACATGCGCCGCACGTCGCTCAGAGGCGTGGCATTGAAGTCGCCTACGACCACGATGTTGGCATTCGGATTCTGATCAAGCCGCTGCTTCACAAACTCGATGATCTTCGCCGCCTCTGCCGCGCGGTGATCATTGAACTTCTCGCCACCTGCCTTGTGATGAATGACGAATGCTGTCAGCGCGTAGCCGCCCGGCAGCTGCACATCGAAAGCAATCGGACTGCGCTGAAACTTTGTCGGATCATCCGGAACACTGCTCTTCTCCTTCGCATCCGGTGTGTCGCCGGCTGGCTTGGCTTCTGGCTTGTCGGCACCACCGCGCGTCTCCAGCACGGTGCCGATGAAAACCGTGGGAGCAGAAATCGGGAAGCGCGACAGCACAGACTGCTCGACGCCGCGGTAGTAGCCCGCGTCCATGCTCTCGATGTGGTCGTAGCCCATCCCCTTCAGATAGGTGTCACGAAACCACGTAAGCGCTTCTTTCGACTCGATCTCCTCCAAGCAGAGGATGTCCGCATCGAGTCTTCGAATCACCTCCGCAAGTGCCTTTGCACGATCATCGGTCACCGCAAGTTTCAAGTCCTCCCACTCGCCTGAGAGCGAGGGGTCATCGACATGATCAAAGAGGTTCTGCAGGTTGTACGAAGCAAGCCGTACAGCACCCTTCGCCTTCGGCGGCGCCTGCTGCAGTCCGTAATGCATGCCCGGCCCTCTCTGCTGCTTCGGCTGACGGGCACTCTTGTCTGCATTCGCTCCGCCCTGCGCTGCAGGTGCGTTGCCACTGGCGGGCGGTTGCGCAGGCTTGGACTGCGTGAGGGGCGAGACGGCGATGAACGCCGCAAGAGCAACGACCGGCCAGTTCCACATTTGCATAGGGCAAGCGTACCGCCACGACCTACCATTCCCGAAGCGTGGCGTTTACATCGAGTCGAAGGCAGTACGGCGCTTACCGTGAAGAAGCGTCCGAGCGGCGTGCGCGCAGCAAGTCGCAGCGGACGATCGTGACGCGACACGGAAGCGAAGTCAGTGCCCGCCGCAATCGATCGCTCGGAGAACTCCTTCGCTCCTTTGCCGGAACGGTCGGCCGTGATCGCCGAAAGGTGATCGCGGCACTCGCCTGCGCGACGGTTGGCAGCGTGCTCGAACTGTTGCCGCCCGCTGCCACGAAGATCGCCATCGACAATGTTTTTGGAGGCGCACCGCTTCCGGAAGCGCTCCGCCGGTGGCTGCCTGTGAGCGACACGGCCCTGACCGATCCACACTCGCTGCTCGCACTGCTCGCGGTCACGATCGTCGCGCTGTCGGTTGTGGCCGTCCTCTTGAGCATCACGGGCAGACTGCTTGCCACACGCACCGTCAAGTCCGTTCAGAATCGCATGCGCCGCCGCGTACTTGGCCATGCGATGAAACTTCCGCTCTCGCGCATCCACCATATTCGTGCCGGCGGCATGGTGACGGCGCTGCGGGAAGATGCGGCCGGAGTCGGCGATCTCATCTTCAGCATGCTCTACAACCCGTGGCGTGCAGTCATCCAACTGATCGGCAGCCTCGCCGTACTCGGAGCCACCGATTGGCGACTGCTGCTCGGCGCACTGATCGTTTTGCCAGTCGTGGTGCTTTCGCACCGAACATGGATTGGACGCATCCGGCCGATCTACCGCGATATCAAGCAGACCCGCGAGTCCATCGACGCACACGCCGCAGAAGTGTTCGGCGGCATGCGCGTCGTACGAGGATTCGATCGAACCCGATCGGAAGCTGCGCGTGCAGCCCGTTCCTCGCACCTCATGTCGCGACAAGAGATGTTCGTCTGGTGGTGGTCGCGCGGCATTGACTTGGCGTGGGCACTCTTCATTCCCTGTGCGAGCGCTGCGCTGCTGTGGTATGGGGGAACGCAAGTCTTGCGTGGCACGCTCACCGCGGGCGATCTCGTGCTCTTTCTGACCTATGTGATGATGCTGCTGCTGCCGATCCAGATGCTCGCGTCCAGCGCAACGGCATTTCAGACCAATCTGGCTGGGCTGGATCGACTGCTCGACCTGCTCGCGGAACAGCCCGACATGCCCGACCGACCCGGTGCGATTCGTTTGTTGAAGCCCACGATTCAGGGTCACGTGGAACTTCGAGGCGTCTCCTATCGATACCCCCAGACCGAACGACCTGTGCTCGATCACATCACGCTGCAAGCGCTACCAGGAAAGACCGTCGCGCTCGTCGGCCCCTCGGGAAGCGGGAAGACGACCCTTTGCAACCTCGTTGCACGGTTCTTCGATCCGACCGCAGGCTCCGTGCTCATCGACGGCACAGATCTTCGCGACATCCAACTTCGTTCCTGGCATCGTGTTCTTGGCATCGTCGAGCAGGATGTCTTCCTGTTTGATGGAACGGTCGAGGACAACATCCGCTACGGCACGCGTGAGGCGAGCGCCACAGCAGTCCGTGCTGCCATGGAACGCGCGAACGCAGCCGACTTCATCGACGCCATGCCGAATGGCCTGCAAACGCGCATCGGTGAGCGCGGCGTACGCCTGTCGGGCGGTCAGCGGCAGCGACTGGCCATCGCAAGAGCACTGCTTGCTGATCCCAAGATCCTGATTCTGGACGAGGCAACAAGCAGTCTCGATTCAGAGTCGGAGCGACTCATTCAATCGGCGCTCGCGCAACTGCTCCGTGACCGCACGACTTTCGTGATCGCCCACCGCCTCAGCACGATCCAGCATGCCGATCAGATCGTCGTGCTCGAAGGTGGCTCCATCAGCGCCTCAGGGACGCACCAGCACCTGATGGAGATCAGCGACCGCTATCGCCAAATGGTCCTGCTGCAAACTGCACCCCCCACCGCACCCAAGGCGATCGGCACGCCCGCAACTACCCCACAGCGGGGGCAGGCGCACCACCCGAAGTCCGTCCCTTCCAGCTCCGCCGCCCCGTGATGTGCAGCCACGCGCTGTGCCATTGGATGAGTGTGAGCAGCCCAATACCGACTGGGTGAAGCAGTACGGACCGCAGTGACTGACGAAAGCGCAGCATGAACGCAAGCCGCAGCCCGATGCTGATGGTCAGCGCGGCGCTCGCCAGCCACTCGGGCGCACCCCACGGCCTCGCCGTGAAGAGAGCCCACACGATCCATACCGCCGGCAGCAACTGGCCAAGCGCGTGAACGATCGTGACAAAGATCAGTAAACCGAACGAGCCAAGCCCCTCGAATGCGTTCTTGGCGAACCCGCGCCACACAGCGACCGCCCCCTGATACATGCGGCATGACACAACGGGCGTTCCATCGAACAGATCGGTTCGCAGACCCACACGGCGCACCGCGCGCGGCAACTTGATGCCGTCGTGCATCGACGCACGAAATGTCTCGTGACCGCCCGCCGCGCGCCACGCGGTGCGTTCCACGAACAGAAACTGTCCACAGCCTGCGCTCGCCGCCGGCCGAAGCGTGGAGCGCATCTGCCCAAAGGGCAAGTAGCAGAGCAGGACGAAGTGGATGAGCGGAATGATCGCATCTTCCATCCATGATTCTGTTTCCTGACGCGGCACAGTCGATACGAGTGCGCTGCCACCTGTGCGCGCAGCGATCCATGCACTGCGGAGCGCACTCGGCGCGAGACGCACATCGGCGTCCGTAAACAGCAGCCAGTCGCCCGTTGCCACCAAGCCCATCCGCTGACAGCCCCACTGCTTCCCATTCCAACCGTGCGGCAGCGGCTGACGCTCCACCACCCGCACACGTGAGTCTTCCTCACAGAGGGCTGAAAGAATCACGGGTGTCTCGTCGGTCGACGCATCGTCGTGCACGATCACTTCCACCTCGACACCTGTGCTTGCGAGCGCGCAGCGAACACACGCCTCGATGTTGGCAGCCTCGTTTCGTGCGGGAATACAGACTGTTACTGTGGGTCGCACGCCATCCGGATCACCGCTCGCGTCCATCACTCGGTAGCGGCGAAGATTGACCGCGCCGAGCAGCGCAGGCAGCGCACTGCACGCGAATGCCAACGACATCAGCGGCGTCTGCCACATCATGATGCCTCGCCTGCCCCACGATGCGCGCGACCAGATTCGTCGATGGCAGTCCCTCGGCCCGTCAGGCGAAGCCACGCGTCGTAGACGGGATTCACTTGCGCCGCACTGCCACCGACAATCGTTTCAAAGCGCATCGGATCGCGCGTGGTCGACTCGGCCGCCAGCGCATCGGCGTTCGCCTGCATTGCTGCCGTCAACGTTCGCTGCCATGCAGCCCGAGACGACACATCCGGTGAATCCACATCCGAGAATCGCAGAAGAACTTCGGGCTTCGCATCGAGCCAGAAGGGATACTCGAGCGCGAGCGACACGGCCCGCACATGAGGGATGCGCGCTGCAATCGCCGCAGCGCCGGGGCGAAGACGTATCGATTCCCGAACGTCGGTGAATCGGCCCTGCGGCGTCAGCATGACCACGGTTCGTGGCTCGTGCGTCACGGTCTGCTGCACGTAATCGACCATCGCAGGCAGGCTCGCTGGATCATCTGGATCAATGCCAAAGACGCCCATGCGGCGGAAGATGGTGAACCGCTCAAGTTGCACTCGGTCCATCGCCGCCAAGACGCGACGATCCGGACACCACACACGCTGCAGGAACGCCAACAGAATCGGATCCCACCACGACGCATGGTTCAGCAGGAGCAGCAGAGGTCCTTGATGCGACCGCCACCCATCCGCATTCGGCACGCCGCTGCGCGAGATGCGAACGGCGAAGAAACGCTTTCGGAGGAGGCGACGCACATACCACTGGAAGCCTCGCAGGATGCGCGGGCTCCATCGATCTTCGAGGATTAGTTCGTGACCATCGCGGGACGCCATGACTCGTTACCCGCCTGCACAGATCCCTGCAGTGGGATCGAAAGATCCTCGCACACGCTGCGAGCCGCCGTCACCCCGCTCATCAGCACCATGGGAACGCCTGGGCCCGGATTTGCACTGCCTCCGGCGATGTACAGGTTCTGCAGCACACGGCTTCGGTTCCGCGGCTTGAATCCGCCCCGAAGGCGTCCGTGCGAGGCAAGACCGTAGATGGCTCCGCCTTCCGCGTTGTACATGCGCTCAATCGACTGCGGTGTGAGGTGACGTTCCACGGCGATCTGCTGCTCAAGATCGGGCATACCGAAGCGCTTGAGCTTCTCGATGATCACCGGCCGATACTGCTCCCCAATTCCGCCCACGCCCTCCCACCGCTGTCCCGCACGAAGAAACGGCGTGTGGATCAGCGCGTAGAGCGACTCGCATCCCGCCGGCGCCTGCGAAGCATCGGTGCGACTCGGCACGCACAGGTAGATCGTCGGGTCACGTGCAGGAATGCCCTTGGCGTAGATGTCGTCGAACTCCTGCGCGGAGTTTCCGCTGAACAGGAAATCGTGATGACGCAGATGGTCGTACTGCCGCTTGAGGCCGAGATACAGCACGAACCCACTGCACGCGGGCCGATACGCCGATGCAATCGCCGACTGCTCACGCCGCGCCGCATCACTCCCGAGCAGGTCGCGATAGGTGCGCTGCACATCGCAATTCGATACGACAACATCCGCCCGCAGAACCTCTCCCGTGTCGAGTTCGACGCCGCATGCGCGTCCGCCCTCCTCCAAGATCCGCCGCACACCGACGCCCGTTCGTACCTGCGCGCCCTGCTCGCCCAGAATGCGCTCCAGCGCGCGGGCCACCGAGCGCGTTCCACCCATGGAGTACCAGCAGCCGTGATCCACCTGTGCCGCCGCAATCAGGGAGAGAATCGCGGGCGCGAGGAAGGGGCTTGATCCGACGTATTGCAGAAAGTGCTCGCACACCTGTGCAAGGTGCGGCTCCCGTACGTGCTTGTGCACCGTGCCGGCAACGGTCGCATGCATGCGCATGCCGAGCACGTCGCGGAGCAGTCCCGGATCGTTGGTCGGGGGCTTCCGCATGAGATCTGAAACGCCCTCAAGATCCTTGTAAAAGAAGACACGTTCACTCAGGCTGAACATGCGGCGGCTGTACGCAAGGAAATCGCGCCAACCCTGGCCCACGCCACGCCCTGGGAACTGTCGGTCCATCGCGGCGCCCATCTCGTCGACGCCGTCCCGCAGATCGATGATCGTGCCATCTTCGAAGAAACATCGCCATTGCGGATCGAGCCGCACGAGTTCGATGTAATCCTCAACGCGGCGTCCTGACCGAGTGATGATCCCGCGCACCACCTGCGGGAGCGTGAGAATCGTTGGCCCCATATCGAAGCGGAACCCCGCCTCATCGAGCACGTTCATCTTGCCCCCGAGATGCGCGTTGCGCTCCACCACAGTGACGGCAACGCCATGGGTCGACAGCTCGACCGCGGACGACAGTCCCGCAAGACCACCTCCAATGACAATGGCAGAGTGTGGTGTCGACGATGTGGCGCGCTGGATCATGGTGGCAACCCGCTTGTGAGAACGCAAGCGGTCAGCGAAGCATAGCCCTGAGGAGCCGCCGCGTGAGTCCTTGGGGCTCACCCGCTGGAATACGCCGAGCGACGCTCGTTTGCGACAGGGTCACCGTCCGTGTCATGGCGATGAGCCCATCCTCACCGCGCGAGGCACCCCATCCGCTCAGACCTCTGCCTCGAATCGAAGTTCCTGGATGGACGGTCGGCAGGACCGCATCGTTGAAGGTCACGAAGCCTGCACCGAGCGATGCCACCAGTTCGCGGTCACGAGCGATCACGTTGACCTCCTGGGGCGAAGCAAAGATCGAAACAGCAAGATGCTGTGGGAAGGAGCGGTGAAGCGTGATGAGCGCATCAAGTCCATTTGCGGCAAGCACCGCCGCAGCGGGGCCGAAGTGATCGCCGCGCGCGAGCTTGCACTGGGGCGAACAGCCAATCACAACCGCCGGACGCATCCGACGCCCGACGGGCCCCTCCACGATGCCGCTGAGCGAGTGTCCGCCGGAAGCGATCGCCTCCCGAACACACAGATCCACCTGACGGGCGGCCCCCTCCGAGATCAGGGTGCAGGCCGATGCACCTGCAACGAATGGCGCCAGTTCAGCAAGGAACGCGCGCTGCACGGTCGCATCCACAAGAATGCGGCGCGGCGCCATGCAGGTTTGGCCGGCATTCATCGAAAGCGCCTGCCAAATCGTGCGCGCGGCGAGTCTGAGGTCGGCACCTCGCAGCACAATGGCGCTGTCACAGCCGGAGAGTTCAAGCGTGGTGGGTGTGAGTGATGCGGCGCAGCCAACCGCGATCTGCCGTCCCACATCCGTAGACCCAGTAAACACGACGTGATCGAAGGACTCACGCGCAAGCAGATCCGCACCTGCCTCACGAGTGGCGGGCGTGCGCCGCAGCACATTCACGGGCAATCCCTCCGCCGCCAGACGAAGCAGCAGTCCCTGTGACCGCGGCGAGTGCTCCGATGGCTTCACGGTGACCCGATTCCCGGCCACGATGGCCTGCACCAGCTGAATGCCCAGAAGCTGTACGGGATAGTTCCATGTGGCAATCAGCGCGACCGAACCAAGGGGGACGCGATCCGCCCAGTGCCGCTGTCCCACCAACCACCAGGGCCTCCCGCGCACGGGCCGGCTCGCCAAGACGCGCTGCGCGTTGGCGGCCGTCCAGCGCGCGCTCGCGAGCAGCGGCAAGACATCCGCGGCGAAGGCCTCCCATGAACTCTTGCCACAGTCTGCACACACGGCATCGACAAGCTCGTCCGCATGTGCCTCGACCGCAGTGATCAAGCCAGCCAGCCAGCCAAGTCGATCGTCCAACTCCCAGCCCCCCGCTTCCATCCGCCACTGTGCGTTCCGCTGCTGCTCGAGACCTGGCAGTTTCGACGGTGCTGCCGCCCTCGGCGCTTCCAGCAGTGAAGATCCATTTTTACGAACACTGTCCATGATGTCGCCTACCTTTCATGATAGAACCTCTCCTCGAGGCACGTTCAAAGCAGAGCACAGCAATGATCCAGCATTCCCCCCGTTCACAGAGCCGCGGCAACTCCATCGGTGTGATCGGCGCAGGACCGGGCGGTCTTGCAGCGGCGATGCAACTTGCTGCCTCAGGATTTGAAGTCACCGTGTATGAAGCGCAGTCCGTGGTCGGTGGACGCTCTCGGCGTCTGACCGCAGGCCCCTATTCATTCGACTGCGGACCAACGTTTTTCCTCATGCCCTATGTGCTCGAGGAAATCTTCGCGGCATGTGGCTTTCGACTTCAGGACTTCGCATCGCTGCGGCGGCTCGATCCGATGTACCGCCTCATCATCGGGAGCCTGGAAGGCGCACCGACGGTGCTGGATACCACGCAAGATGTGAAGAAAATGGCTGAGCGCCTTGGTCGTTTGGATCCGCGCGACGGTGTGGCATTCCACCGCTTCATGGATGAGAATCGAAAGAAGCTTTCGCGCCTGACACCGGTCCTGAAGCAGCGCGTTCAATCGCTGCTCGATCTCATGTCGCCCGAGGGGATTGCAGCGGCGCCGTATGTGCGCCCTTGGGAGTCGGTCCATCAATGCCTCAGCAAGACATTCCATGACCGCCGGACCCGTCTTGCACTCTGCTTTCAGGCGAAGTATCTGGGCATGAGCCCCTACGAGTGCCCAAGCCTCTTCAGCATTCTGCCCTTCATTGAATACGAGTATGGCATCTGGCATCCGGAGGGCGGCTGCAATCGCCTGATGAGTGCGATGGCCGATGCGTGCACGAAAATGGGAGTACGGATCGAGACCAGTTCCCCCGTGGACACGATCGTGTTCGATGATCGAAAGGTCGCCGGCGTCCAGATCGGTGGAACGCTGCGCCACCACGACCGAGTCGTTGTCAATGCCGATGGCACTTGGGCGATGAAGAACTTGATCCCGGAGGAACTACGTGGGCGCGAGACAGACGCGGCGATCGATGCGCGTCGGTATTCCTGCTCGACCTTCATGATGTATTTGGGCGTTCGGGGGGCGATCGACCTTCCGCATCACACCATCTACATGTCGGGTCGGTACGAGGAGACCTTCCGTGATATCTCGCAGTTCGGGAGGCTGAGTGAGGATCCTTCGACCTACGTCCACAATCCTTCTGCACTCGATCCAACGCTAGCGCCTGCAGGAAACAGCGCTCTCTATGTTCTGCTGCCCGTGACCAACAACGATCCGCGCCAGTGCAGCATCGACTGGGATCGCGAGCGCCCGCGCCTGCGCGAAGATGCGCTTCGGCAGCTGGAGGGGCCCTTTGGAATCCGCGACATCCGGGGTCGCATCGAGCAAGAGATCCTCATCACTCCGCTGGATTGGCAGCGCGAGCGAATCAATCACGGAGCAACATTCAACCTGGCCCACAACTTCGGACAAATGCTCCACAAGCGCATACCCCACACCCACCCAAAGTTGGCGGGACTGCACTTTGTGGGTGGCGCCACGCACCCTGGGTCGGGGCTCCCAGTGATCTTCCTCTCCTCGACGATTGCGTCGCGTCACATCTGCGAACTGGATGGGCGCGTCCATCCCTTCGATGCCCCCGTTCCCGAAGCACTGCGCACTTCGATGCCACTCGCGGCAGGTCTGCGTGACCCGGCCCAAGGCGGCGTTCCCCCGCTTGCAGCGGCGCAGTGACCTATCCTCGGCGGCGTGACGCTGACCTACGGACAATACCTGCGCGTTCCTGAACTCCTGTCGCTGCAACAGCCACTCTCCGGTGGGCGCGAACACGACGAAACGCTGTTCATCGTCATTCATCAGGTCTACGAACTCTGGTTCAAGCAGCAGATCCACGAAGTCCTCCACCTCCAGCAGGCACTGGAGCGGAACGACGATGCCACGACGCATGCCACGCTGCGCCGCATGCTCACGATTCTCAAAACAATGGTCGGTCAGATCGATGTGCTCGAGACGATGAGCCCAATCGGATTCGAGTCGTTCCGTTCTCTCCTGGCCAATGCCAGCGGCTTTCAGTCCGTGCAGTTCCGCGAGTTCGAATTCATTCTTGGGAACCGAAATCCGGCGGCACTCGCTCGCTATCCCGAGGGTGGTCCCGAGCGTGCCGCGCTTGCGGCAAGACTCGAAGGGCGCACGCTCTGGCAGTCTTTTCTCATGCGGCTGCGGGCGGATGGGCACGCTGTTCCACAGGAACTGATCGATGCGAAGCTCAGCGCACTCCCGGAACCGAATGAGTCACTGCAAGATGTCCTGCTGGATGTGTATCACCACCACCACGATGACCGAGTGATCTGCGAACTCATGGTGGACTTCGATGAGGGGATGCAGGAGTGGCGCTATCGCCATGTCAAGATGGTCGAACGAACCATCGGCACCAAGATCGGCACAGGCGGTTCAAGCGGGGTTGCGTACCTTCGGTCCACGCTCTTCCGCCCGCTCTTCCCCGACCTTTGGACAATCCGCGACCGCATCTGAACGCATCGCGTTCACAGCCCCGCGCCGCCAGATCCGGCACGCACTCGAATCCGCCCCGACTGCATGTCCCAAAGCATCGATGCCGCCTTGAGCGGTTCACCTTGCCTTTTCGGCAACACTTGGACGAGACGGCCTGTGCGACCACGCAGTTCGGCGACCTGCGTGACAACGTTGTAATCAAACTCCTCGCACTCGATGTCGTACTGAGGCGTGCGTATGAAGCAGCGCCCGATGCCGCGTATTCGCTGTACTTCGATGCTGCCACCGAGCGAGAATGTCTCCTGCGTTCCGGCGGTCTGCTCGCCGCGCAAGACCGCCGCCTCCAGCCGATCGCATGTCATCGTCAATGCCTGATCGGGTCGGTCGCCCGCGCGCACGAGTTCGACCGATGCCTGCATCGTCATCAGATAACGCTGATCCACGACACGCTTGAGATCCATCGATCCGCCCCAGCGAAAACGGCTCGTCCCCTCGACGCCACCGCCTGCGATGCCCTGATCGCGTTGCTGTCTCGCTTTCACCGCAGCATCGGCAGTGTTTTCTGCCGGTACATGCACCAACACAGTGCCCGCACCGGGCACGGACAATTCGCTGCTCTGCGCGTCGTACTCCACTCGCTGTGAACGCAACTGGAACAGCCGCGGCGCACCCGCACGTGCGGCGTTTGCCCAAACCTGATTTTCCAAACGCGCATCACCCACCGTGATCAATCTGCGCACGCGCATGTCTGCGCCTGCAGCACTCTCGCCCCTGCCGCCCTGCACGGTGTTCGCCATCGGCTCGAACTCGAGCAGGACGGATTGCCCATCGAGCGCATCGAACTCCTCTGCACGCGGCTCCGCACGAACCCGCACATCACCCGTCAGTTCAAGCAGCGCGCCATCGGCAGCGCGGTCTCGATAGGACATGCCGCCACTCCACTTTGCGTCCAGTTCAGGTCGCTCGGGAGGCGCTATCGGCAACTCCAGCTTTCCGCGAGCATCGGCCGGAAACACCGACTGCTTCCAATTTCTGGCACGTCCGCCACCGACCGCCTTCACATCGCGCTCGCGCTCCGCGACCTGAACCTGCGGAATGCCATCGAGCAACATGCCTGCGCGCACCACGCTGATCCCGGGCCCTTGCAGTTGCGCGGTGGCAGCAGGCGGCTGCGCCGAAAGCGACTGCGCGAAGATCCGCGCCCCATCCTTCAGCTGCACCTGAACACCACCCACCGCATCGACCTGCGATGCCTCCACCGCGCCAAGCGCAGGATCCTGCACAGCCGCCGCTTGCCCAGCCATCGGCATCTCCGTGAACGCGACATCGAGCGAGTCGCACCAGAGCGTCTGCAGCGCATCGGTTGCTTCCACACCTCCAACAGCCTTCAGATGCTTCGGCGCGCTCTGCCCGCCCGCCGTCTTTCGGACATCGATGTCCACAGAACGCGCACGCAATGCGAGTCCCGCCTGATTCGCCAGTTCCATGCCCTGCCCATCGATCTCCACAATCATTGCATCGGCTGCGGGCGGTCGAGGCGCATCTGCGGCGAGCGGCCTCATCTCGAGTTGTCCCTTGAATCGAACGATGAGCAGATCGTCCACTCGCGCACGCGGCAATGCCGCCGCCAAGACCAACTGCGCCAGTTGACCGCGCCAACCGATCGGCGTCGCACGGACGGTTCGGAGGGCATCCGCCCGCCAAGCGGCGCGAGGCGCACGATGATCACGCGCATCCACCATGCCGCCGCTGAGAAGATCATTCTCCAGCGCAAACACCGCCACGAGGAGGTCACCGCGCGTCCACGCACGGTCATTGGGCGACTGCCGCAGTACCTCGACGCTGTCATGCAGTTCCAGCCTGTAGAAAGACGGCGACTCCGCAGCGTCCGGCGAAGAGCGCGAAGGCAGCGGTGTCCGCGCACGAAGACCGGCCAGCGGCGCCCAGCGCGCACGGCGCAGCAGCGGCGCGGCGGCTCGCTGCAGGCGGGGCGCATCCCCACGCGGCGATACGACAGCGCCATCGCCCAACGCCTGCGATGCAGGAAGCCGCTGACGATCGATCACGATCGGACCGAGCGGGCGTTCCACCAGAAGACGCTCGATCGTGCGGCGATCACCGCTGAGCAGCAGATCGAGTCCCTCACCATCAAAGGTCAGCACATCCGTCGTCAGTCGGAATGCCGTCGGGCAGCGAATCGTTCCGAGCGTCTGATCAAAATCCAGCTCCTCTGATTCCAGAATCAAAGACGGCTGATCTTTCGTCAAATCAACTGGTTTTCCCCCGAACGGTCGGAACATGCGAATCACCACATCGCCGCGAAAGATGCCAGACTCCAGTGCGCGGTTGGGCACACGAACGCGCCCCGAATCCGCGCGCAGGGTGGCGACCCGGCCGTCCTCAAGAAAGAAGACCGTCTGCGGCCTATCCATCGAGAGAAACGCGCCCGGCTCTGGATCGATTTTCCGTGCGCTGTACTGCTGCGCAAGCCGCCCATCGGGCCCCGCCACTTGTACCCAAGCCCCCTGCTCCAGTTGAACGCTGCTACTCGGCGTGGCACGTTCCCGCGCCGCCTCACGCTCCTCCACGCTCAGCGGCGAGGGCGCCACGAGGTCTTCCACGGGTACACCACGCGACTGACGCGGCGGAGCGATATTTCGGTCCACGAACCACGCGCCGACCGCGAGCGTCGCCGCAAACGCGACCGCCACCGCGATGATCATTCTGCGCCGAGTCCGCTCTTCCATGACGGGACTCGAGTGTAGACGGGGTTCAAGCGCGGCCGCGCGCCTTACGCATCGGGCGGTGCGAGCAGCACGACGACCGCGACGTCGTACCACGCGTGCGTTCCAGCGGCGATGCCGAAGCCACGCACCACGTACAAAACGCCAAACGCACTGCCCGCAGCGAGAAAGAAGACCACACGGCGAAGATCGAGTGCCCCGCTCGACAGCCGGAGCGGGTGATACAGCGTGAAGAGCACCGCAGCGACGATCACCGCAACTCCCAGCGCCCACGACTCCTTCCAGCGCAGCAAGTCCACAAAGAGCGTGTGAAGGAGTGCAATCAGGACCATGCGAAAGACCAGCTCTTCGTAGACACCGGCGCCGACGCTCATCGCCACTTTCCCAAAGGTGCCGAGTCCTTCCATCTCCCCCATCGCCGCAGGAGGGAAGATGCGCGTAATGATCTGCGCTGCAACCAGCAGCGGCAGCGAAAAGAGCACACACTCCACCATCATGCCGCCCACGGTCGGAATGTGGAGAGTCCACGCGCGGCGCGAAAGCACCTGCCACACGAGCAGCACCACGATCACACCAACGCCAGGCAGCGCGAGCGCGGGGAGACTGAATCGCCCTGCGTCGATGCCAAGACTGGAGAACAGGCGAAGCAGTCCCTCGTGCGCGGAGTTGGTGAGCGTTCCGCCCTGCGTGCGCAGCGCGAAAACGAGCCCGATTTCGTAGAGCACGATCAGCGGCGCAACAAGCGCGAGAATCTCAAGCGGCTGCTTGGAACGCTCGAAGTACCCGCTCGCTGAGAGAATCGAATCCCCGCCTGCCTTCTCACCGCTTGGTGGGGCAGAACCTCGTCGCGCAGCCTTGCGCCGTCCCATGGAGTCTTCGATCGAAATGGAACTCGATCAGTTCTTCGCAGCGCTCATCGCATTCAGACGGCGCGCAAGACGGCTCTTGCGGCGGGCCGCCGTATTGCGGTGCATCGTTGGCGTGAGTGCAAAGCGATCGAGCATGCCCGAGAGCGCGCGCAGGGACTTTTCCGCTGCGGCCTTGTCGCCATCATGCACTGCCTTCAGGAAGACCTTCGTCTCATCCTTGACTTTCGTGCGGCGCCATCGGTTGCGTGCGCTGCGCTCGACGCCTTGACGGACTCGCTTCTTCGCTGATTCGGTATTGGGCACTGGAATGATCCTCGTCTGCCGCCTGCATCCGCCTGCACGCGCAGGCAGATCAGCGGGACCGCGCAGTATCGCACATCACGCCTGCTTGTGCAAGTGCAACCGTTTCGACCACTTGACGCAACCCCGCTCGCGAAGGGACACTACGGGGTCCTATGGCGATGCCCTCCAAAACGGCCGGACCCCTGATTGGTCTGGTGGTGTTTGTGATCCTCTTTGTGCTGACCGCAGCCACGTCGGTCTACTTCCTCACGGAGTGGAACAAGTCTGCTGCAACGGAGGCAAAGGCGAAGCGCGATCTCGCAGCGATCATTCCCACCGGGTATCTCGATCAGGAATTCGGCATGCAGGCGCAGCAGGCGGCGCAGGGCGAAGGCAAGACTCTTGTGGACTTTCTTGTATCACGCAATGCGAATGTGATGTCCGCCGTGACGGGCGAGACATCGGGCGATGCCATGTCACTCCGCGGTGCGCTCAATCTCAAGCCCGATGAAACAGTGAAGCAGAAGATGCAGTCGCTCGAGCGCGCGCGGGCAGAAGCGGACAACAAGGTCGGAGAGCTCGAGCGTGCAGTCGAAGAAGCGTCGGCGCAGGTCACGCAGATTCAGGCGCAGGCCGATGAAGCGAAACGCGCGGGCGAAGAGCAAGTTCGTGAGTTGCAGGCAACGATCGCTCCGTACGCCGAGGCGACAAAGCGCGCCCTCGAATCGCTTGAGGAACTCAAGACTGAATTGGCCACCGCGCGCGATAGTGCGAAGACCGAATACGCCACGGAGATCGAGGAGGAACGCGCAAAGCAGTCGAGCCTCGTCGCCGCCAACCAAGCGCTGACGGCGCGCGTACAGGAACTTCAGAAGCAAGTCGATCAGTTCCGTATCAAGCCCGCAGATCCTGCCCTCCTTGTGGATGGTCGAGTCATTGACGTCTCGCAAACGGCGAAGGATCAGATCTTCATCTCCCTCGGCAACAAAGATCGAGTCCGTGCGGGGATGACCTTCGAGGTCTACCCCGATTCCTCGGCAATTCTGTATGACCCCAAGACGGATCGGCAGTCTCCTGGCATCGCCAGTATCGAGATCATCAAGGTGGGTGATACGACCAGCACCGCACGAGTGACCCGCAAAGCTCCGCGCGCCACCGTGGCCAAGGGGAACGTGCTCGCGAATGCCGTGTACAGCCCCAACTATCAGTACAAGTTCCTCGTGCATGGAAAGTTCGATGTGGACAATGACGGCAAGATCACCGACTCCGAAGGTGACTACATCCGCGCCAAGATCCGCGAGTGGGGCGGAGTCGTGGTGGATGGAACGGAGATCACTCCGGACATCGACTTCATCGTGCTCGGTTCTGTGCCGGTGCGTCCTCAGATTCGTTCCGTCGGCGCAGATGATGCCGCCTACGCCGCACAGCTCGAGGCGAGCCGCGCGTACGACTCCTATCAGGCTCTTGTTGCCTCGGCGAGTGCCGCGCAGGTCCCCGTGCTGAACTGGAATCGCTTCCAGATCCTCACAGGTTCGTCGGAGCGCTGAGCGGCGCGTGCGACCGCAGAGCTTCATCGATCACGCGGCAGCGTTTGCGCAGTACGCGGCGCTTCGCGGACTATTCGGGGCCTTCCACATGTTCCCGCCTGCGCAGAACATGCGCACCGCTGCGCAGTTTGGCAGTCTGTACGGACGTCTCGTCAAACGCCACCGAGAACGCGCTCGCGGGCACATTCGTCGCAGTTTCCCCGAACTCGACGAACCTGCCGTGGCGAAGCTCGCGGATGATTCACTCCGCAGTCTCTTCCAAATGTTCCTGGTAGAGGCGACTGCAGTTCCGCGTCTCCTGACACCCTCTTCGTGGCCACAGCATGTGCGCACTGGCAGAATCGAATCGTCGCTGCGGCTGCTTGTTGGCAACGACCCCGTCATATTTGTGACCGGCCACTGCGGCAATTGGGAACTCTTGGGCTTCACGCTCGCACTACTCGGCTTCCGCCTGCATGCGCTCGCGCGTCCACTCGACAATCCTTGGCTCGACCGTTGGGTGCGCGGCGTTCGGGAAGCTCGCGGACTGACGGTGCTCACGAAATGGGGCGCCACGACCGAAGTGCAGCGGATCATCGAATCCGGCGGGCGCGTCGGATTCATCGCCGATCAAAATGCGGGTGAAGACGGCATGTTCGTGCCTTTCTTTGGCAGGCTCGCCTCGAGTTACAAGTCCATCGGACTGCTGGCCATGCGCTACGAAGTGCCGATCGTGGTCGGTGCCGCGCAGCGCATCGGGGGCAGATTCGACTACGAGCTCGATGGCGTCGATGTGATCCGTCCAAGCGAGTGGCGCGATCAGCCCGATCCACTTTTCTACATCACCGCCCGATTCAACCGTGCCATGGAAGTGGCGGTTCGGCGCGCACCGGACCAGTATCTCTGGATGCACCGGCGCTGGAAGAGCCGGCCGGCGCATGAACGCGCCGGCAAACCGATGCCCGAGCGGCTTCGCGAAAAACTCCGCAGCCTTCCGTGGATCAGTGGTGCCGAACTCGAACGCCTCGAGCAGCGCATCGAACCGCTTGTTTGCGCGTGAACACTCCAGCTCGCCTCGCCGTATTCTTTCCCGAAACGTCATGCGCTCGCTTGTTGTCCTTGCCAATGGAACCAGTCCCGCTCCGAACCTCGGATCGCGGAGGGCGCTCGAGGAACGGCTCTCACATCTCAACACGGGGCCCGACCGCACAGGTGGCGATGTGCTCTTTGGTCCAGGCGTGGAACTCCAGCTGCCGCCACAGCAGGATCCAGTGACACAAATGATCCTCACCGTCAGCGACGAAGACATCGGTTGGCTTGTGGTCGAGCGCATGGGCAAGACCCTCCACTGGAAGTTCGTGGATCTCAACACAGGCGACGAACTTACTTTTGCAGCAGGCTGATCGAATTCCATGATTGCCGTATGGATGACAACCGTTGCGCTTGCCTGCACGACATTCACCGTGGTGCAGCAGTCGCAGCGCGAATCGGCATTGTCGTGGCCGCGAGTCCGTCAGACACCAAGCGCGCTCATCAGCATCAGCCAGCCTTCCGTCGACGACTTCACGAGTACTTCGGTCCGTGGCAAGATGGCAATCGAGGTAAGCAGCCTCCGCGGCGTACCTGACTTTCGAGGGACCGCAAACTTCACGGGCGATGCCGTTCTCGACAGAGCCGAGCGAACCGTACGCATCGGCCCCATCACCGTTCCTGCACTGCGCGTCGAGACGGCCCCCGAGCATGCGGATGCTGCAACGAGTGCGCTCACCAGCGCGCTCGCAGGCGTCACACTGACGGTCGCCTTCGACGACCTCATCGCGGTCATGCGCACTGCCTCATTCCCCGATCCGCACCCGCTACCCGACTGCAGCGGGACGCGCTCGGTCGTCATGCTGCAAGTGAACGACCCCCTGCCGCCCGAAGGCACCATTCCCGTGCGCTGGCTCGGCACACCCGCATTTGAGAGCGTTCTTGAGGGGCGACTCGAAGGCGCGGTCAACTGCTCGTCCACGCTCTTGCGTGAACCCAACGGGCGACATCTGCTTCTGCACGCAGGCCGCTGGCTCGAGGCGCGATCACTGACTGCCCCGCAGTGGACGTGGATCACATCCGACGCCCTGCCCGCCGTCCTCCTGGATATCAGCGAGACTTCCAGATTCGGCAGCGCGCTCTCGGCCGTGCCGGGCACCCTGCACAGTCGCATCGCGGAACTCGCTCGGTACATGGCATCG
The DNA here is from genome assembly GCA_016872915.1 of Planctomycetota bacterium. Taxonomy (GTDB): domain Bacteria; phylum Planctomycetota; class Phycisphaerae; order Phycisphaerales; family SM1A02; genus F1-60-MAGs104. The sequence goes on from VGYQ01000011.1 coordinate 31,861, forward strand.
CCTGTTCCCGCGCCAGGTGATCCGTCCTGCAACGGCAACGATTGGTGGTGGAACCCATGGAGTCTTCGCTGGGTCGCCGCGTGCACTGCGCCAACGCCAACACTTCCTGCCGATTTACCCGTAGATCACAAGATCGAGCCACGCACGCCTGCTGATTCGGATGCGTTTCAACCCGATCCAGTGCGCGACAATCTGCTGGTTGGGCTCGATGGTCGCGTGTACCGGCGCCGTGGCGAGTCTTTGGATCAGTCAACGCCGACAGGCGGGTGGCGTCCCTTCACGACAGAACGCTCGGTGCTCCGCATCCTCCGCGCGGAGTCGAACGCGCGCGATGCTGCGCAGGCGGTCCGGAGGACATGGAAAAACTGGTGCATGCACGATGCGGAAATGAAGCCCGCAACGCGCTGCGACAGCACAGCGTCGCTCGGCAGTCGTCCCCTGCGAACAAACCAGTTCCTTGCCATGGCTGCACCGCCCGTGCGCGGTGGCGAGGACGAGATCGTGGACGATGGGAATCCACCGACAGACAGTGAGGCGCTCCCTCGGAGCCCGGCAGACTCTCCCTCACCACCGAAGCCGTGAGTCCCACGGGGCCTGCTCCCCCGCACACGCACATTACAGGGGACTCTTCTGCGGCTCGCCAGCAGGGCGCGGATATCGACGCGGTGTTTTCCCAACTTTTTCAACCACCACAACGGTGCCGGTCGGCGTGCGGATGCAGTCGGTGACGGCGCCTCGCAGCGTGCCAAGCGCGCGCGCGCTTTCACGCACCTCGGCGACCGCCTTTTCCCCCTTGATCGTGACCATATGTCCATGCTCGCGTACAAGTGGCAGGCAGAGTTCGAGCAGAATGGGCAGGCGAGCCACTGCACGCGATGTCACCACGTCGATGCTCTCGCGCAGCGGCCCGCGTGCAAGCGACTCGGCGCGTTCGCTCCGCACCTCAACCGAGCGCAGCGAGAGCGCATCCGCGGCGCTCCGCAGGAAGGCCGCCTTCTTTCCAGTCGATTCAATCAACAGATGCGTCGCCTGCGGCCACACGATCGCAAGCACCAGTCCTGGCACGCCTCCACCGCTTCCAACATCCGCCACACGCCGTGCATTCGCCTGCTGAAGGATCGGAAGCAGCGTGAGTGCATCAAAGACATGTCGCATCCATGCGGCATCCATATCGCGGACAGCCGTGAGATTCATTCGCATGTTGGCATCGAGCAGAAGTTCAAGGAACCGTGCAAGTCGGTTCATTTCCTCCGACGAAATCTCGATGCCGAAGTCAGCAAGCGCGCGAACACATGCCTCGCGCCCACCACCGCGCGGTACCGAAGCGTCTTGCACCATCAGGCTCCCACCCGTGCAGCACTGCCGCCCATCATGCCGCCAACGCCGCGCGCATCACGTGCGGCGACGGCAAACAGCAGGCCCGCCGCAATCCAACAGGCCACCAGACTCGTGCCTCCCGAAGAGACAAAGGGAAGCGTCAGCCCCGTGATCGGCAGAATGCCAATGGTCATGCCGATGTTCACAAACGACTGGAACCCGATCATCGATCCGATGCCTGTGGCGAGGAGTCGTCCGAAGGGACTTCTCGTCATCACTGCGATCGCGAGGGCGGAACCGACGAGCGTCACTTCAAGCAGGATCAGCAGCAGTCCGCCCAGCAACCCCCAGCGACATGCAGCAACGGCGAAGATCATGTCGTTGTGTTCTTCGGGGAGCGCGTTGTAGCGAATGAGATCGCGCGCGTCGGTCTTGCCATTTCCCACGAGACCGCCGGCGCCAACGAGCGTTCGCGCGCGGTCCGCCTGAAACCCGATGGAGCGCGTGTATCGATCATCGCCCGTCAGTTGTGCGACGAGAGCATCGATGCGCGCTCGCTGGTGCGGCTTCAGCACGGGATAGGTGGCGGGTGCGAGCAGCGCGGCGCTGAGGATCACCGCCACCAGATGCGTCCGCCGGGCCCCTTGCATCAGCAGCATCGCAAGCAGCGTTGGGAAAAACAACAGCGCGGTGCCAAGATCGGGCTGCAGCAGGATCAGCACCACCGGCACGGCCGTCAGCACGATCGGCAGCAGCAACCCAGCACGTGTTCGCAGGTCTGCCGCTCGGCGCAGCCACCATGCGGACGCCAGAATCCAGGCGACCTTTGCAAACTCCGCCGGCTGAAAGTCGATCGGGCCAAGATCAATCCAGCAGCGACTGCCGTTGCGTGGTCGAACGAGCGACTGTGGCACGCCGGGCAACACAAGCAAGATCAGAAGCAACAGCATCACGATAAACACATGCGGACTCCACCTCTCCACCACAGACGGAGCCGGGATCACGATGAGTGCAGCGGCGAGAACACCCACAAACGCATACGCGGCCTGTCGTGCGGCCATGCTCGGTTCGGTCGTGGCAATGGCCGCAATGCCGATCACCGTCAAAAGCGCGGCGCAGGCCATGGGCAACCAACCGATGGTGCGCCACGAGATGCCGAGCATCCGCGACACGACGGGGCGGTTCGGCGCAGACTTGACTGCACGCGCGGGCGCACGCACGAACACACTCATCGACTCGCCTCCAAACGCGGCGGACGCGGGGCGCGAGCTGCACCAACATAGCCCTCCTCCACCAGCGCGCGGATCACGGCCGCCATGACGGGCCCGGCCGTTCGCCCACCGCCACCTCCATGCTCGACGATGACCGCGGCGGCATAGCGAGGTATCCCATCGATCGTGCTGCCGATCAGACCCGCACACCAAGCGTGATCCGCGTCGGCCACCGTCTTTTCGACGACGCCATCACCGTCACGGTCGAGCCGCAGCGGTGGGGCCTCGGCCGTTCCAGTCTTGATCCACCAGCGCGCGCCGGGCGCCTCGATGATCGGTTCGCGGACACCGCCGCCAAGGTCCATGTGGTTGCCCGTTCCATAGGACTCGCTCGTCACATGCTCGAGCCCACGGAGCACTCGCGCGACCGCCGTGGAGGAAAAGGGTTGCACCGCCACGACTCGACCGCCTCCCTTGTGCCAAGTCGGCTCGACCCACGATCCGCCGCGCCCCACCATCGCATAGGCCGCCGCCATTTCGAGCGGCGTCACGGCCATCACACCCTGGCCAATGCCAAGCGACACCGTCGAGAAGCGATCACCGCGATCCTCGATTCCTCGAGCGGCTTCTGCGGAGGGCACATCGCCACCAAGTCGACCAAGCCCGAAGCGCCCGTACCAATCGCACAATCGCGCGGCGCCGAGCCGATCCGCAAGCGTGTAGAAGAAGATGTTGCAGGAACGCGCCATGGCCTGCTCGATGCCAAGCGCACCACCGATCGATTTGGTGTGGGTGGCAAACTTGTAACGCTCCCGAAAGATCCAGCAGCGTGCCGCATCGGTGCGCTCCTTGAAGTAATGACCATTGCATTCGATTGTCTCGTCTTCCGCAGCGACTCCCTCGGCGACAGCGGCGAGATACACCAACGGCTTGACGAGCGAACCTGGCGGATACTTCGCCTCGAATGCACGGTGGATGCCTGCTGTCTCCTTTGCCATGGGCGGGCGTCCACCGCGCGCTGCATCACCCGCACGGGGCGTTGTCGCGGCTGCGAGAATCTCGCCCGTTGCGATCTCGATCACGACTGCAGCGGCGGGGAGTGCATCACCGATCACGAGCGCATCGCTGCTCGTATGCCACGGCTGCACCAATGTCAGCCCCGTGCGCGGATCGAGCGCCGCCTGTACGCGCAGTTGCAGCGCTGCGTCGATGGACGACTGCACATGCGCCCCGGGGACTGGTTCAAGCCGCTCTTCCTGATCTGTCGCCAATCGCCGAATCACGCGTCCTCGAAGGCCACGCAGCCGATCCTCAAAACGCCGCTCCAAACCGCGAGAACCAACCGCTTCGGCACCTGCGCGATATCCACCGAGGTCGATCTCGATGGAACCTTCCTCGGTCACGCGCTCGAAGGGTCGCCGCTCGATGTCCTCCTTCCACGCCTCGGGCCGGACAGAACCAACGATCGCATCCAGTGCACCATCGAGCCGCATCACGAGCGGCACCGAAGTGCGAATGGCGCGCGGCAGATGATCGCGAGGCACTTCCACCTCCGCGGTATCCCACGGCGTCCGTCGCCGCGCGGCATCCAGGACTTCGAGCGATCCCGGATTGGCATCACCCACCTTGCGAAGCTCGAAGGCGGTTGTCGCCGGGATATCCCGCGCCACCACGTGCATCTCACGCATTTCACGGATCGGCTCGGGCGCCACATCCAGCGATTGTCCGCGTTGCTTGCGCAGTTCGATCGTTCGCGCATGAACCGCGGCACGCTGCCGGTCGATACGCGCCGCGATCGCCGAGAGGCGCTCACGCATTTCCGACTCTGCCATGTCGCTTCGTGCGGAAAGCAGTTTCATCAGTGCACGCTCTCGCCGCTGCCACTCGGGCAGCAGGGCGTTCACTTCCTCCTCGCGCCGGGCTGCATCCATCTTGCGCCATGCTGCGCCGAACTCGCGTTTCGCCTGTTCGCTCGCGCGGTCGCTTGCCCAGGTCCCGCGCGCCAGCGGGTAACTGACGGCAATGTCATAACTCGCGACATCCTCCGCAAGGACACGCCCCATTCGGTCCAGAATGCTGCCGCGCCATGTCGGCAGCAGTGCCTCGGCGTCGAGTCGCTCCTCGGCCGCTCGCGCAAGAGAGCTGCCCTGCCAGAGGGTGAGATGGCCAAGTCGCAGGATCAGGATTGCCGCCGCGACCAACACCAGCACAGCAAGGGTGATGATCCTCTTGCGCAAGTCGCTGTGGATGCTTTCATAGCCCATGCAATCCTCCGTGACGGCGGGCGCGCGAGCGATCCATGCTGCGCGTGGCGTGATGCTACCACTCCACGCACCAAGGCGTACCACGGTTCGGCGCGAGGCGAAGAAATCTCTCTACCATCCCGCTCCCCATGGAATGCGGCATCGTCGGACTTCCCAATGTCGGCAAAAGCACGCTCTTCAACGCGCTCACCTCGGCCGGAGCGGCTGCGGCGAACTACCCATTCTGCACCATCGAGCCGAACGTCGGCATCGTGAATGTGCCGGATGCGCGCCTGCAGACGATCGCCGGCTTCATCAAAACCGAGCGAATCCTGCCTGCGAGCGTGCGCATCGTGGATATCGCTGGACTTGTGCGAGGCGCGAGCGAAGGCGAGGGTCTGGGGAACAAGTTCCTCAGTCACATTCGAGAGGTGGATGCGATCCTGCATGTGGTTCGATGCTTCGAGGACGCCGACGTGATGCATGTGGATGGTGGTCCTGATCCGATCCGTGATATCGAAACGATCGATACGGAATTGGCCCTCGCGGATCTGCAGGGCGTGGAGAGCAACCTGGACAAGCAGCAGCGCGTTGCGCGCAGTGGCGACAAGGAGGCGATCGCGAAGGTCGCCTGCTTGGAAAAGGCTTTCGCACTGCTCCGCGAGGGCACTGCGCTTCGGAGCGCGAAGTGGACCCCCGAAGAACGAATGCTCGCCCGCGGGCTCGGTCTGATCACTGCAAAGCCAGTCCTCTACATCGCCAATGTTGATGAAGGCGATCTCGAAGGCAAGGGCGCGATGGTGCAGCGAGTACGCGAGCGCGCTCAGAAGGAGGAGGGTGGCGTGGTCGTTGTCTGCGCGAAGATCGAGAGCGAACTTTCCGAGTTGCCCGAATCAGACCGCGCGGAAATGCTCGCGAGCCTTGGTATGCGTGAGCCTGCACTGGCATCCGTCGCGCGCGCCGCCTACGACCTGCTTGGGCTGCAGAGCTACTTCACCGCAGGCCCGAAGGAGATTCGCGCATGGACGATCCGCAAGGGCGACACAGCGCCACAAGCTGCGGGAGTCATCCACACGGATTTCGAGAAGGGGTTCATACGCGCGGAGTGCTTCCGCGTGAAAGACCTCGAAGACCACGGCAGTGAAAAGGCCATTCGCGAGGCTGGAAAGCTGCGAAGTGAAGGCCGTGCCTACGTGATGCAGGACGGCGACGTCGTCCACTTCCTGTTCAACGTGTAACCGCTCGGCACGCATACCCCCTGGCCTGTGATGCGGGGAAAGACGGAGAGTTCCAGATGGCTCGGATGTGCGCTCAGAACGCCACCGACATCTGGACCGCCCGCTCCAGGACGCCGGTATACGTCTCGACAGGCATTTCGACTGCGCCAAGCGAGCGCGTGTGCGCGTTCGCGTACTGGCAGTCGAGCAGAATGAACCCACGCGCGCGCAGGCGTTCCACCAGATGCACCAAGCACACCTTGCTCGCATCGGTGCCTCCCTCGTGCGGAAGACTGAACATACTTTCACCGAAGAATGCCCCGCCAATGGCAACGCCATACAGACCGCCCACGAGCTTTCCATCACGGGATGCTTCCACAGAGTGCGCGTACCCCTCGCGGTGCAGCAGCTCGTAGGCTTTCTGCAGCAGCGGCGTGATCCAGCAACGGTTCTCGGCACTTCGGTCGCGTGCGCAGCATTCGATGACATTTCTAAAGTGGGTATCGACTGTGATCCGAAAGCGCCCGCTGCGGACGCGCCGCCGCAGCGAGTCACTGAAGCGAAGCGCCCCTGCCTCGAGCGGCATTACCGCGCGCGGATCACAGGTATAGAAGCCGAGCGAACCATCCTCTGGATCCCCCATCGGAAATGCGCCGTGGCGATAACCATCGAGAATGATGGGCACGAGATCCTCGGCAGTCACGCGTTTCATGAGGGCTTTGCGCCCGTCGCGTGAGCGTCCTCGCACCTGAACCCCGCACCGCCCCACGCGAGCACCCCTTGCAATGGCAGCGCGAATCGGTAGGATTTCTGTCCCTCTTTGATGGGCCGTCGGTGACGGATGATGCGGGAGCCCTCTCCTGCAACAGCGGCGCCGCACGGGGTGTCTTGGCGCGGCCAAAGGACACTCCAGCCTTGAGGAAGCCGCGGACAGGGTCCCTTCGACGGGCGCCCGACCCCGCGTCGCGCGTGTCCGTCGCCGGTTGATCCGGCGCGGTGCCCCCCGTCAACGCACGGTGGCACCGACCCACCCTGCGTTCCCGCTGCCTTCGGGCGGCGCGTGTGAAAGACAGCTCGGCGATCCACCACCGTTTGATCGACACCTGCATCCGCTCGTCGACCGCCCAACAGCGTGACGGGTACTATGCGGACGCGGGTCTGTGATTCACAGACCAACTGGCCCATGGTGTAACGGTAGCACAGGAGATTTTGGTTCTCTTTGTCCTTGTTCAAATCAAGGTGGGCCAATTTGACCGCTCGCGCGCCGCACTGAAGCGCGCGCCCTCGATCGCCGAACAATCTGCCGCGTGCATCCAGACGCACAACGAAAAGCCGTGCCACACGCTTCCGTACATCGCAACGATGCACCCACCGCCGTGATTCTCGCGGCAGGCAAGGGAACGCGCATGAATAGTGACCTGCCGAAGGTCATGCATGAGGCGTTCGGGAAGCCGCTTGTCGAGTGGGTGGTCGATGCCGTCGTCGGTGCAGGTGCGGGGCGAGTGATTTTGGTGGTGGGGCATCAGCAGGAAGTCATTCGCCAGCACTTTGCCGCGCGCAGTGAAGTCGAGTTTGTCACCCAGTCACCGCAGCTGGGTACGGGCCATGCGGTCGATCAGGCGCGCCCCCTGTTGCAGGGCGCGGCTCATTCTGCACCACTCCTCGTGCTGTGCGGCGATGGCCCCCTGCTGACGACCTCGACAGTCCGGCGTCTCTTGGACGCACATCGTGGTGCACATGCTTCGGCGACGCTTGCCACCAGTGTCATTCCCGATGCGTCGGGCTACGGCCGTATCCGGCGGAACAGCCGCGGCGAGTTCGAAGCGATCGTCGAACAAAAGGACTGCACGCCCGAACAACTGAAGATCCGTGAAGTGAACCCCTCCTACTACTGCTTCGCATCGGGCGATCTCTTGGACTGCCTGGCACGTGTCGATAATCGCAACGCAGCGGGCGAGTACTACATCACCGATGTTTTCACGCTTCTGAAGGCAGGTGGCAAGGTCGTCCACGTCGTGGACGCGGTTCCTGCAGATGAGGTCCTGTCGGTCAACACACCCGCTCAATTGCAGGAGGTCACCGATATCCTGAAGATGCGGCGCGCGGCTGGCTCGGCGCAAGGTGCGCACCGCAATCAGGAGACATCGCCATGAGCGCAACGGACCGCGAGCAACTGAAGATCTTTGCCGGCACCACGGGACGCGCGTTGGCGCAGTCGATGTGCGATCATCTCGAACTTCCGATCGGCCAGGCGCAGCTGACCACATTCCCTGATGGCGAACTGCTCGTGAAACTCGAGGAAGACGTGCGCGGCCGCGACTGTTACGTGGTGCAGAGTTGCAGCGACCCCGTCAACCAGAACATCATGGAGCTGCTGGTGTTCATCGACTGCCTGCGCCGTGCAAGTGCGCGCCGCATCACGGCAGTGATCCCCTACCTCGGCTACGCGCGCCAGGACCGGAAGGACGAAGGTCGCGTACCGATCACCGCGAAGCTCGTCGCAAATCTGATCGTCACCGCCGGTGCACAGCGCGTGCTTTGCATGGATCTGCATGCCGCCCAGATTCAGGGCTTCTTTGACATTCCGGTCGACCATCTGACTGCGGCGCCCGTCATCAGCGACCATTTCCGCCGCATTCGCGGCGAACTCGGCGAACTCACGATCGTGTCCCCGGATGTCGGCAATGTGAAGGTCGCAAACATGTACGCGAACCTGCTCGGTGCCGACCTCGCCATCATCGACAAGCGGCGACACAGCGGCTCCAAGGTGTCGGTCAAGAATCTGATCGGTTCTGTGGACGGCACAACGGTGCTGATGTTCGATGACATGATCTCCACCGCAGGAACCGTTTGCGAAGCCGCAGCCGTGGTGCGCGAACACGGCGCAAAGGAAGTGCATGTCGCATGCACGCACGGGCTTTTCGTCGGCATGGCGGTCGAACGCCTGCTGGAGAGCGGCATCAGCAGTGTCATCACCACGGACACCATTCCTGTCGGGAACCGCCAACGTGCGCTCGACGCCAAACTCATCGTGTTGTCCGTGGCAACCCTGCTTGGCGAGGCGGTACACCGTATTCACCACGATCAGTCCATTTCGGCGCTCTTCACGCACGGTGCGGGGACGAAGCGCTGATTCACGAACCAACCAACCTGAACCAACCAAAGGAGATTTGCCATGAGCCATGAAGTTCCCGTTCTCGAAGCACAGCCCCGTGACCGCATGGGCACCAAGTACGCCAAGCGCCTCCGCGCCACAGGCCGTTTGCCGGCCGTGATCTACGGACATGGATCTCAGCCCACGCATGTGAGCATCGAGGAGAAGCCCGTGATCTCCGCACTCAAGCGTGGACTTCACGTGTTTGCCCTCAAGGTCGGCGGTACGAGCGAGACATGCCTCGTGAAAGACCTCCAGTTCGGATGGCTCGGCGACAACGTGGTGCACGTCGACTTCACCCGCGTGAATCTGGACGAAGAGGTGACCGTCAGTGTCACGCTGCATTTCGTCGGCACGCCCGAGGCGGCGCGTCGCGTGGGCGCCGTGCTCACGCACGACATCACGGAACTGCAAGTGCGCTGCAAGGTGCGCGATATCCCGGAGTCGATCCGCGTCGATCTCACATCGATGGAAGGTGAGATCATGACCGTTTCGCAACTCAAGCTGGCTGCCGGGATTGTTGCCACCAGCAATCCGCACGCAGCACTCGCACGCATCCAAACGGTCGTGGAGGAAGCGGTCGGCGAAGCTGCGGCCACCACGGCCACGGCAGAGCCCGAAGTCCTCACCGCAAAGAAGGAAGATGCGCCTGCGGCTGCAGCCGGCGACAAGGACAAGAAGGCGGACAAGAAGTGATCCTCGGTGCGGGGCGTGGCTTCTGCCACGTCCCCTGCACCGTCGTCACACTCGAGGCATCATGAAGCTCATCGTCGGACTCGGCAATCCAGGCAGTCAGTACACCGGAACACGACACAATGTCGGGTTCGAGGTGGTGGATCGCCTTGCCCGTCGGTGGGCGGACCGACCCTCGGAGGGCGCACGCAATCGCTTTGGCGGACTGGTCGTGGAAGCGACAGTCAGCGGCGAGCGCGCATTGCTGCTGAAACCGCTGACCTTCATGAATCGGAGCGGTCGTTCCGTTGCCGAGGCGATCCATTTTTACAAGATCGACTCCACGCGCGATCTGCTGGTGGTTGCCGACGATCTCGATCTCGCGTGTGGCGTCATCCGCCTGCGCGCCGAGGGCGGATCGGGCGGTCACAACGGTCTGCAGGACATTCTTGGTTCGCTCGGCCGACCCGACTGGGCACGCTGCCGCGTGGGCATAGGACGTTCTGCAACGATGCCATCGGCGGACTATGTGCTTGGTCGTTTCACGCCCGAGCAGCAACCTGTGGTGGACGAATCTTTCGATCAGGCTACTGCTGCTTGCGAGGCGTGGTGCCGCGACGGCATCGCATCAAGCATGAATCTCTTCAACAAGAGAGCCTCCACTGCCTCGGGAACACTCGACCCAAACTGAGAACCAACCCTTCACACGAACCACCGCGCCATCGAGCGCATACTTCCATTCCTCATCGTTGACCGAACAACATCGTTTCCTGACCAACATCATCCAAACACCAACACTTTTTTTGAAGGAGTATCCATGTCTGCCACCACCACATCGTCCGCCACCCGTCAATACGAGGGGCTCTTCCTCTTCCCGCAGGCAGTCACCGCCGACCTCGATGCGGCGACCGAGCATGTCCGCGAGTCAATTACCCGCCACGGCGGCGAAATCGTCAGTCTTGTGAAATGGGATGAACGCAAACTCGCCTTCGATATCCGGGGCAACAAGCGAGGCGTCTACTTCCTTGCCTATTTCAATGCGCCGCCATCGATCGTGGCCTTGATTGAGCGCGACTGCAACCTGTCGGAGCGCATGCTGCGTGCGCTGATCGTTCGTGCAGATCACCTCTCGCCCGAGCAGATGAAAGATGCTGAGGGACAGGCGAAACTTGCACTGGAGGCAAAGCTGCGCCGTCAGGCACCCGAGGGCGTGGAGGGCGAGGGCGAACAGGGCCCTGCCCCGACCATGGATTGACGCTGACCCTCGAGGGCCGGTGGCGACCGAACCGTGTGCGGCGCTCACGGTTCGGAGATGTGGCGTGGAATGCAAACCGCTTCAGGAAATTCTTCCCTCTTTTTTGATGTGGGGCGTGAAGGAGCTAGGATCGGGCGCAGGAGGACAGAACGATGGCGAGTTACAACAAAGTATTTCTGATGGGCAATCTGACACGAGACGTGGAGCTCCGCAGCATCACGGGCGGGCAACAGGTGGCGGAGATTGGGCTGGCAGTGAACCGCCGCTACCGCACCAAGGAAGGCGAAGACCGTGAAGAAACAACCTTCGTCGACTGCGAAGCGTGGGGGCGCACGGCCGAAGTGATGAAGCAGTACCTCTCGAAGGGGCGTCCCGTCTTCGTGGAAGGTCGGCTGAAGCTCGACCAGTGGACGGACAAGGACGGCTCCAAGCGCTCCAAGATGCGAGTGGTCATCGAGAACTTTCAGTTCATCGGCGGCCCTGCAGGCGAGGGCGGATCGCGCGGGACAGGTGCCGGCAAGACGACATCCGTGGCCCACGACAGCCACACGCCGACGGGTGACGAAGACATTCCGTTCTGACATCAAACGGTGGAAGCGCTTTCCGAAAGCGCTCTGATGAAGGGCTTCGTCTGCCGCATCCGAGTTGGCGATGCTGTCATCGCGTCATGACCAGGTCGGAAGGGGCTACCCTGTCTGCATGACATCGCATGATCACTCGTCGAACGCACATGGCCACCCGAGGCTCGGTCTCGAGAGCCGCTGCATTCATGGAGGGCAGTCACCAGACCCGACCACGGGAGCCGTGATGCCTCCGATCTACACATCGTCGACTTTCATCCAAGAGTCGCCGGGCGTGCACAAGGGTTACGAGTATTCCCGAAGTCACAATGTCACGCGCTTCGCGTTTGAGCGCTGCATTGCGAACCTCGAGTCGAGCGGACTCACAGAGGTACAGGACCGTACGTCTGGAGGCTTTGCGTTCGCGAGCGGCCTTGCTGCGATCGGTACCTGTCTTGAGCTGCTGGATGCAGGCGCCACCGTGCTCTGCATGGATGATGTCTACGGCGGCACAAACCGTTTGCTGCAGCGTGTCCGCAAGCGATCGCAGGGACTGCAGGTCACATTTGCCGACCTCGGCAGCACGGAGAGTCTGGAGCGTGCCGTTGCAGCCGCACGTCCCGCCATGATCTGGGCGGAAACACCATCCAATCCAACCCTCAAGATTGTGGATGTGCAGGCACTCGCCCGCATCGGACAAGCATGCGGGGCAATCACGGTCGTGGACAACACCTTCGCATCGCCGATGCTGCAGCGCCCGCTCGAGCATGGCATTGACATCGTCATGCACTCCGCCACCAAGTACCTCGGTGGACACAGCGATGTGGTCGGTGGCTGCCTTGTGACATCTCGTCCACAGTTGGCGGAGCGACTTCGTTTCATGCAAAACGCCATCGGTAGCGTGCTTGGTCCATTCGACGCCTATCTCGCGCTCCGTGGCGTCAAGACGCTTGCCGTGCGTATGCGTCGGCACTGTTCCTCCGCCATGCAGATTGCGCGTCATCTTGAAAAGCATGCCGCTGTGGAGCGAGTGGTCTATCCAGGACTCCCGTCGCATCCGCATCACGCGCTGGCTGCACGGCAGATGCAACTTGCCGGCGAACCTGCATACGGCGGCATGATCACGATCCATCTGCGTGGTGGCATCGCCGAGAGCCGCCGCTTCCTTGAGCGCGTTCGCATCTTTGCGCTGGCTGAGAGTCTCGGTGGCGTCGAGAGCTTGATTGAGCACCCAGCCATCATGACTCACGCAAGCGTGCCAGCAAATGAGCGCGCACAACTTGGCATCAGCGACTCTCTCGTCAGACTCTCCGTCGGCATCGAAGAGGTGAAGGATCTGATCGAAGATCTGGATCAGGCGCTGCGCTGAGTTGGTCGGAATGCTTGTCAGTCCATCATGGGCTTGGCGCCGACTGAAAGGGCTGGGCAGTCCAACCCTGTCCAGCGCTCCACCGACTTCGCTGCTGATCCGCACCAAACACCTCTGAGGCGGTGCCGAGCGGTGCATCCGAGAGCGGCGCGTCGCCCCCCAGCAGAATCGCGTCAGACCACCTGCGCCGATCGGGTGCCAGAAGTGCGAGTTCGATGCCGAGGAGTGCCTGTTCCACCGGCAGATCAAGTGTGGGTGGTGTTGCGTTCACATGCTGCTGTGCCAACTTTTCAACAGCTGCTGGGCCACCTGGCACGCTCAACATGACGCGGTCAAAAAGTGAACGCACTGCATCGCTCTTCAAGCGTTCCAGTGCCTTGCGACCAAGGCCACGGCGAATATTGGTGATGACATCGACAACCCCCTGCCTTGCCACGAGGCTGGCTGCGGACGGATCGAGCACAGAAGTATTCAGAGCCGTCACTCGTGCCGGACTCCACCGCTGCGCTGCAGCGCTCCACTCTGCAGCAGCGGAGGCACCACTCGGAGTCTTGGGCTGCAGCGCAGCAAGCCCGAGTGCGCTCGATGCGGCATATTCGGTTGGATGGAGTGTGGCGGCGAGTGCATAGAGCTGTGCGGCAAGCCGGAGGGAGTCGACCGAACTGTCCGCATCGGCGACTTCCTCGGCCAGCAGGAAATATGCATCGGGTCGCTGCGGATCGAGCTGCGCGAGTCGCGATGCCCATCGGTCTTGCACCGCAGACTCGAGTGGCCGATCCCACCCGTAGTCCATGAGTGTCGGCATCGGATCCGTCCTCTCATCACGAAGCTTTGTCACGCCGAGTTGGAGCGCATCGATTTCGAGCAAGGCACGTGCGTTCACCAGCGCTTGCCCAAGCGCACTGGCACTCTCGCGCCGATCGGACTGCGCCCGACCGACCACATTCCGAATTCGCTCTCGATCCGCAGGACGCCGAGTCGCCACCAGTGCGGCCTGTTCATGCAGCAGTGCCGTGCCAGTCTGGACAAGCGCTGCAAGCACTCGCTGCGTCTGGAGACGGACAGCTGCTTTCCTTTCCCCACCCCGCGTCCCAAGCATGCGAAGCGCATCCACCGCATCGGCCCTCTCCACGTTCGTCAGTCCGCGCGTCCTGAGAAGACGAATCGTCACCTCGCGGACCGCTTCGTCGAGTTGCGGAATCCGCGATCCGCGCATCTCCAGAATGCGACGCACAAGCGCCGCACGAGCCGCCACCGACCCACCAGCACCGGCGGGATCGACTCCGCTGAGCGCGCGGATCATCGGCTGCAGGGAAAGATCCGTCACACACTCTTGGAAGCGCTCATCCACCGCCTCAAGCACATCCAGGGCATCGGAGCCGCGGTCCACCAAGATCGCTTGCGCAAGTGTCCGACTTCCGCGCGAAGGTCCCCGCAGTGCTTCCTGGACCAACACTCTCGCATCCAAAGGCCCTGCCGGCTCCGGCCGCGTTCGATAGGAACGAAGCAGCGCCAAGCGCCCATCATTTCCTCCGCGCTGCTGCTCAAGTGCCTTCTTGAGTTGACCATCCTCCGCCCCGCTCTTTCTCGCTCGCGGCGTTGGCATCGCAGGAACCTTGATGACTGCATCGGTCGGCAGCGTGTCCAGCAGCGACTGTGCACTACGGTCCTGACCTGCCTCCAGTTGTACGGCAGCCTGATGAACGGCAAGCATGCGTTCAAGTGCAATCAGCTGCCGCAGCGGCTCCGCAAGCGGATCACGATCGTTCCGAAGCGAATCGATGTCGATATCAAACACGGCGCGCGCGGTTCGCTGCCAACGATCCCGAAGTAAACGAGCCGCCTCATTGACACGCGGGACGGGTGGCTCGCTCTTCCCCTGCAGTGGCGGCTCGTCACGCATGCCAACGGTTGTCGCCTGTGCCGCAACCTCGATCGCTGGCTTCGGCGCAGGCGGCGTGCCCTTCGGCGGTGTTCGCGGCGCTTCCACGGCTTGCTCGTGTGCGCGCTCCGCGTCCTCTGCAGATGCTCGCAGGGAAGCTGCCGCATCTGCCTCAACCTGCTGCGCCTCGCGCAACTTCCCGCGCAGCACAATCACCTCGACAACAAGCCCAAGAAGCGACCCAACGACCAGCAGCGGCAGGAGCCACTTCGCGCGGCGAATGCGCGGCGCGTCCACTTCACCAAGGGCCATGGAATGCTGACTCATCGCCTCCACTTGCGCTTCGACAGCCCGAGCACTCCCCGACCGCAGCACGCCAAGCGATGGTCGCTTCGCAAGCAGACGCGCCACATGCAAGTGTGCACGGCGGCGATCACGCCGCAGCAGAATTGTGGCTGCAATCAGATCGGGCGCTGGCTGATCCACGGTATTCGAGGCATGGGGCACAGCAGCTCGGACGGAGGCTGACGTTGCGAATGCAGTGCGCGATGGAGGAAGTGTTTCGAGAACGCCCGGAGCAGGTGCAAGCAGGATTCGACGCACCGCATCCTGCAATTCACGGCGTGCGTTCAACACCATGTCCGGCGGAACACCAATCTCTTGGTCGACTGCGTGCAGGCGGGCGCGAAGGGCGTTGGTCACTTCCACGCCGCTCGCGCCGACTTGCACACCAAGAAGCGCGTGGTCATCACAGGACAGCGGAAGCCGCAGTAGTCGCCGTGCCGCGCTCATCGCGCCCCCCCCCCAGTGACGCCGAGTTGCAGCGCCACCTGTGCCAAGCGCTGTCCCGCCTTTCCCGGCCCCCAGTCAGGAATCAGCACGACGTGCTGCCGAAGAATCGCGCGTGCCTCATCCGGGTTCTGGCGAGCGAGCAGCTCGCACAAATCCGCCTTGCGTTCAAACCACTCGTCCGAACGCGAAGGGAGCGATCCCACCAACCGCCCAAGTGCCTCGAAGGCGACATCAAACTGACCGCACGCGATCGCAGCGTCCGCAAGCATAGAAAAACCCTGCGCATCGTCTGGACGTTGCTTCAGGATCTCTCGTGCCACGTCCATCGCCTCGCGCGCGAGTGATTGTGCATTCAGCTCCGGTGGAAGCGCACCGCCCTCCGAAGCTGCCTCGCGCAGCGAGCGTGCACACTGAAGCAGTGAGGTTCCCAGTTGCACTTCCGCACCCTGGATTCGTGCAGGATCCTTCGATGCAAGCGCCAGAGTCATGAGTTGCCTCCGAGCAGCAACGATGCTCCCCCGCAACTGCGCCACCTCAGCGGGTCGGATAGAAGAAGAAAGCAGCAGTGCCTCCGCACCACGAATCAATGTGGTCTCAGCGATGCCCCGCCATGGTGAATCGCCCGCGCGACGAACACTCTCGATTGCCCGCTGCATCCCGACTCGGTCGCGGTCCGAGACGGCGAGCGAGAGCCTCCGCAGCGCAAGCTCTGCGCGAATTGCAGTCGGTTCCTTCCCCTCCGCAAACTTTGTAGCCACGAGAGCGAGAATCTCGCGTGCCTTCTCACGCTCGAGCACCACGGGGTCCAAGGCAGCCTCAAGCTGCTGCCGCAGGACGATGTCCATGCTCTCAGGCGGCCAGCGGTCTGCCGATACCGGATC
>VGYQ01000012.1 GCA_016872915.1 Planctomycetota bacterium
CGGAAGTAGTCGAACAGTGGCTTGGACTGCGAAGCGGCGTGGATTGGCGGCAGCAGTTGGCGACCGCCGCAGGCGGCAGGGCGATTCGTGGAACGATCTCCATCGAGTCCTGCGTGTGGACGGGATCCGTGGATGATGCTTCCGCCGTGGCAACGGTGAAGATCGATCCGGGATCGATCGAAGCGCCAGGTCGGGAGCGAGTGCAGTTCGAGCAGGTCACGCTCTCCGTCAAGAGTCCTCGAGTTGCTGAACGCGCGCAGGCCAGCCTTGGCGGAACATTTCGCGTTGGTGGCAGCGCGCCAGGCACACTGACGGTTGCCGTGGATGCGCGCGGCGATCTGCAAGCCATCGGATCCGGCAATGCATCTGCACTGACACTCAAGGACAGCTCCGTTGGGATCAAGGTCCCTGGCGCGCTCGCGGTGGAAATGCTTCGCTGGTCGGGCGCCACTTTGTCGGATGCGAACTCGGCATCACCATCGATTGGCGACATCAATCTGGCCTGCAATATTCGCTCATTGGTGTTGCCGACGACGAGTGCCGCAAGTGGAAGTGCAGACTTGCGTATCGATCTGGCTCCCTGTGCCATACAAATCCCGGGGAAGCCGAGGCTTGGCATGGGCGCGCTCGAAGTGGTGGCGCGTTCGACAGGACTGGACCGTGAACTCAATGCAGCGGTGAAGGGGACACTTGCGGTCGGCGATGCGGCGCCTGCGCCGCTCACGGCTGCAGCGGCACTCAGCGGTGATCTGCGTGCGCTCTTTGGAGCCGCGGACATCCCTGTCACGCTGGCGAACAGCGAGGCGAGTGTGCAGATGCCGGGAGCACTCGCGCTCGCACTGATGGATCTCGCCAACGGCGATGCGCGCGCATCCGCTGCGCTTCGTCAGCTCGGTCCCATTGATGCGCGCCTGCGCGTGCAGTCGCTGACTTTGCCCGCTTCAGGCGCGGCAGGGAGCGCGTTTAACACCGAACTCACGCTTGCAGCGATCGAGTTGGCACCCGCGAGCGGGCCCGCGGTTTCACTCGGCGCCACGAGCATCAAGGCGCGCACCACTCGCTTGAGTGATGCGATCGACATGGACATCCTGAGTGACGGTGGGAACACCGGCTCCGTGCGAGGAACCATCGCAGGTCGGCAACTTGGTGCGCCCAGTGGATCGCTCGCGCCCGCCGATGCGGCGTGGAATGCGCAGCTCCAGTTGACGGCGATGCCGACCGCGCTCATCGATGCGGCCGCGGGGCAGGGGGGCGAACTCGTTGCACTGCTCGGTCCATCCATCGGTGGCTCGCTCGATGCGGTCTCTGCCGGCAGCGGACCACAGCGCAGCACCAAGATTCGTGCGATGGCAAAGTCGCAAACGCTCGATCTGAAGGCTCCTCAAGTGGTGGTGGCACAGGGTCGCTGCATCGTGTCGCCAGAAGCGCCCTTCGAAGCGGCGCTCACCATCAACGATGCGCTGCGCCAGAAGATCCTCCAGCCGGTCAGCCCAATTCTGGCGGGCATCGCCACTGCGCCACCCGTGCGCTTCACGGTGAGCAGCCTTTCTGCCCCGCTCGATGGCAATCGTGCCACACTCGATCTCGATGGGCGGATCGACATCGGCGAAGTGCAACTGCTTCGGAAGAATGACGCGGTCGCGATCTTGGCCGTGGCCCAGCAGCCAGGCGTCACGACCGTGCCTGCGCAGATTGATCCGCTCATCCTGACCGTGCGAAAGGGGCGCCTGACTTATGCGAACTTCATTGTGCGTGTGGCGAAGGTCGGTCCGCAGTGGCAGCAGGTGCTGAAACTGTCGGGCGATGTCGATCTCACGCGAACCCCGCCCTTCGCCAACGCCATCACGATTCGCTACCCGATCGCATCCATCGGTCGCACGGTGACGGGCGCGGCGTCCTCACAACTGCCCGAAGTCACCGAGATCAATGAGCTCGTCGCGAAGTTGCCCGTGGATCCCGGAGAGTTGCTCGATGTCGATGTCACGTTCTCAGGTCCGCTCGGCAAGGTGGATGGCAAGGATGTCCCGCTAAAGAGCAGCAAAAAGTTGGTCTTCGATCCTTCAGCGATCGACGCAAAAAAGATTCAGCAGGGGATCCAGAATATTCCCGAGGTCATCGACGGCTTCAAGAAGTTGTTTGGCGGTTGATCGCTCCCAATGGCGCCGCACAGGGCGCGGCGATCGCCGAGTGATCACATCGGCTTTTCAGCAGCGGTCTGGTCGTAGATCTCGAGCAGTTTGGACTTGTCGAAGATCAGCTCGGCACGCGTGAGCCCAGTCACCTCATAGTGCGGGGTCAGTTCGATCGCATCCACAGGGCACGCCTCTTCGCACATGCCGCAGTAGATGCAGCGGAGCTCATCGATGTCGAACTGCTTCGGATACTTCTCGCGGTCCTCCCACGGGCTCTCCTCCGCGACGATATGAATGCAGTTGGCTGGACAGGCTGTCGCACACATGAAACAAGCGACGCACCGCACGCGTCCATCCTCGTCCTTGTTCAGTCGGTGGACCCCGCGGAATGTCGGGCGGAACTGACCACCCTGCTCGACCGGGCGATCATCGCGTTTCTGCTCGGGATACTGCACGACCCAGATGTTCTTCTGATTGCTCCCGTTGCGCCCAAAGTTCTCGACGAAGTGGCGCATGGTCGTGCCGAGCCCCTTGATGATGCTGGGCACGAACAGATTCTCGCCGCGTGTGAGCGGCTTCGGTGTGACATCGACGATCTGGTCGTCCGGGATTGGCATGGCCCGCAAAGGATAGCCGCGCTGCGAGAAGCCATCACTACCATCGCGCGCATGGATGCCGACGGATCTTCGCGCAAGGCATCGCCCACCCGAGGCCAAGATGCGGATGTCCGCGTGGGGTGGCGGATGGCCGGACTTGCATGGCGATTTACGACCGAAGTGATTGCCGGCGCAGTGCTCGGATGGCTCGTCGGATCGTGGTTGGGCAACACCAATATGGGCGCGCTGATCGGCACAGGCATCGGCCTCGCCGTTGCCATGTACAGCCTGATGCGCGGCGCGCTCAAACTGAACGCCTCACTCGATCGTCTTGGCGGGGGGCGTTCCTCCACCAAGGGCATCGCGCAGGACTCTGGTGGTCCTGCCGATCGGGGGAGAAACGGAGATGCTGCGTGAACAGTCACTCACGTGACACCGAAGGCGCTGCGCGCACACCAAGCCTTGGCCCGCCGCTGTCGATGCGCTGGGGACTGGTCATCGCGGCGATGATCGGTGCGGCGGTGCTGTTTGGCTGCGCTTGGGGATGGCTTGCGCCTCGAGGGGGATGGATCGGATGGCCGCTTGTGCTCCGTGTCGTGCCCGTGGTGCTTGCGATCGCCATCCTTGGATGGTTGGTCGCAATGCCGTGGCGACCCCGTCCCGCGGTCGACTGGGTGACGGTGTGGCTTGGTGGAACGGTTGCTCGGCTGCTGCTGACCCCACTTGCGTGCTTCGGGCTATACTCGATCTTCCCCTGCGACACGGCGCAGTTCGTTGCCGCCGCAGGGGGATGCTGCTTCGCGGTCGTCCTCGCAGAAGTCGGCATGATCGCCGCCACGCTGCAGATCCGAAGCGGTTCCGCAGCCCGTTGAGGCGCGGCGTCGTGAGGACGAGCGAGGCCACGCCGCGGTCGGCGGTTGGCTTCGAGAGCAGTCCGACCGAACGAGAGACGACGGAATGATTTCCCTGCTTGCGAGCGCTTCAGATCCGATGTCGCACATTGTCGACAAAGGGCTGCATGAGTTTGACTTCTTGGGCAGGCCGATGATGCTCAGCATGGTCACGATGACGGTGACCGCCATCGTGCTCGTGGTGCTTCTGCGGTGGGCGGCTCGGTCCATTGCGACGGGTCCCGAGTCAATGGGGAACAAACGCTTCGTGTCGCAATCTGCATTCGGCGGAGTGATCGAGGTCATGGTGCTCTACCTGCGCGATCAGATGTTGGAACCCGTGATGGGAGCAAGGTTGACCCGGAAGTACCTGCCATTCCTGCTGTCCATGTTCTTCTTCATCTTGGCGCTGAACATCGTTGGGCTGATCCCTTTCGTCGAAGTGCAGGAGTTCATTTACTCGCTGCGCGGCGAGGCGTTTGAAATTAAGGAAAACAGGACACTCGCCATCTTTGGAGGTGCGGCGACAGCGAGCATTTCAGTCACCGGGGGCATGGCGCTCATTTCGTTCGTCTTGATCCAAGTGCAGGGCTTCCGCGAACTGGGTGTGAAGGGTTGGCTGGAACACTTGTGCGGCGGGCATGATCTGGTCAGTGGGTCGCCGCTGCTCTATCCGATCGTCTTGCTTGTATTCGTGGTGGAATTCTTCGGGCTCTTCGTGAAACCCGCTGCGCTCGCCATTCGCCTCTTCGCCAACATGGTGGCCGGCCACACCCTCCTCATCGTGTTCACGTCGTTCGGAGTGCTGGCGGCGAACGCGGGACTCGGTTGGTTTGGTGTCGGTGCGATCACAGTGGTGAGCGCTATCGGCGCGATGCTGATCACGCTGCTGGAGGTCTTTGTCGCGCTGCTGCAGGCGTTCGTCTTCATGTTCCTCACCGCGGTTTTCATCAGCCTGATGGCGCATGAGGACCATGGGAATGAGGAGGCACACGCGGAAGCCGCCGCGCACGCGCATGGAGCCCCCGCTCACTGAATTTTCGCTATATTCTTCCCCCTCCCAAAGGCGATGTTCGCCTTCGGGCTTGACCTGAGAAACCCTCTGCAAGTTGATTCGCAACGGAGATCTGACCCCAATGAAAATCGCTCATCTCGCTCTTGCCACCCTCGTCGGAACGGTCTGCGCCTCTGCCGCGCTGGCAGCCCCACTCGCGGCTGATCCGGCTGCGCCCGCTGCATCAGCAGCCAACTGGGGCGTCGGTATCGGCGCGGGTCTCGCGTGTGGACTCGCCGCGGTCGGCGCGGGTCTCGGCATCGGTCGCATCGGTGGTTCTGCTGTCGAGTCGATCGCGCGCCAGCCCGAGATGGCAGGTCGTATTTTCATCAACATGCTTCTCACCGCCGCCTTTGTCGAAGGTGTCGCGCTGTTCGCGGTGGTCGCAGGCTTCCTCAACTTCGGCAAGTGATCGTCGGCCGACCGCTCGCCTCGCCGCGATTTGTCGGCGGGGCGATCGGATCCGCCGTGGAGGTTCCCGTCCATGATGTTGGCCTCGGCAAATCCTCTTGAGTTCAACCTGTTCCCGTTCATCACGACCATGGTGGTGTTCGGCACGGTCGCCGTGGGTCTCGGCATTTTTGTATGGCCGAAGATCCTGAAGGGGCTCGATGACCGCAATGCAAAAATCCTTGGCGAGATTGCAGCCGCAGAGGCCGCACGCACCGCTGCTGCAGCAAAACAGAAGGAGTTTGAGCAGAAGTTGCAGGAAGCGATGGAGCAGTCGAGCCGCATGATTCGCGAGGCCAAGGCAGAAGCGGTTCGCATGGGCGAGGAACTTCGTGCGCGCAGCGAGGCAGAGTTGGCCGAGCGCGCGCGCCGCGCTCAAGACGAGATCGAGAGTGCGCGCCGCACCGCGGTCGCCGAACTGGAGGCGCACGCGGCAACGCTCGCTGTCTCCATTGCATCGCGAATCCTCAAGCGCGAAATCAGTGCCACGGATCAGAAGCGCATGGTCGAGGAGTCGCTCGCCGGGATGCAAGGCAAGAGCCGCTGACCCATGGCAACGAACGACAAAGTAGCCACGGTCTACGCGCATGCGCTGCTGGAGATGGCGCAGAAGCAGGGGGGGAATGCACGCGCGCAGGAGATTGGCGAAGAGTTCCGCGAGCTCTCAGAGGTCATCAAGTTGGACAAGTCGTTCCGTGCGCTGCTCGCATCGCCGACCGTGGAGCGCGCAGCGCGCAGTGTCGCGCTTGGACGCATCCTGAAGGGCAATGTCAGCGACACCTTGCTTCGTTTCATCATGGTGGTGGACCGCAAGGGACGCTTGAGCCATCTCGCCGAGATGGAAGAGGCGTACGACGAGTTGCTGCAGGGACTCTTCGGCAAGACCGAGGTGGATGTATTCACCGTGGATGGTCAGCCGCTGGAGAAGACGACCGAGTCCTCGCTTCGCGAACGTCTGCGTACCGCGACAGGTCGCGAGGCGGTCTTCCATTATGCCGCGGATGCATCGATGATCGGCGGCATCAAACTTCGCATCGAGGATCAGTTGGTGGATGGATCGGTCGCGACGCGCCTCCGCAGGCTCCGAGAGTCGATCATCCAAGGCGGTGGCGCCACCATTCGCGGCAACACCGAGCGCTTCATCGGCTGAACCCATCCTCACGAACCATTCGAATCAAGCAGCTTTCCTTCGGTATCAGGCACACGCACTCGCAACGAGACTTTCGAGAACTTACCCATGAAGATCAAGACAGACGAAATCGCATCCGTCATCCGACATGAGATCGAGCAGTTTGGCAGCACGCTGGAGATCAGCGATGTCGGACAGGTTGTCGAGGTCGGCGACGGCATCGCCCGCGTGTATGGACTTGGCAAGGTGATGGCGGGTGAGCTTCTTGAGTTCGAGTCGGAAGGTCGCACCATCACCGGACAGGTCATGAACCTCGAGTCTGACACGGTTGGCGCTGTGCTCTTTGGTGACACCACCGCTGTCCGCGAAGGTGACACGGTGCGTTCCACGGGACGCCTCCTGGAAGTGCCCATCGGCATGGAACTGCTCGGCCGCGTGGTCGATTCGCTTGGCAATCCGCTTGATGGCGGCGCACCGATTCATGCGAAGGAGACGGGCAAGGTCGACATCGTGGCACCTGGCATCTCGGCGCGCCAGCCGGTGAAGGAGCCAATGCAGTTCGGCATCAAGGCCGTGGATGCGATGGTTCCCGTGGGTCGTGGTCAGCGAGAGCTCGTCATTGGCGACCGAAAGACCGGCAAGACGGCGATCTGCCTCGATTGCATCATCAACCAGCGCCAGTATTGGGGAACACCGAATGCGGTGGTGTGCATTTATGTCGCGGTCGGACAAAAGGATTCGACCGTGGCGAGCGTCGTCGAGACGCTGAAGAAGGCGGGCGCGATGGAGTACACGATCGTCGTGAACGCCGGCGCATCGCAATCGGCGCCGATGCAGTACATCGCGCCATACTCCGGTTGCGCCATGGGCGAGTGGTTCATGTGGAAGGGCAAGGATCCGAACTACACCGGACCGAAGCATGTGCTGTGCGTCTACGACGATCTCTCCAAGCAGGCGGTGGCGTATCGCGAGCTTTCGCTGCTGCTTCGCCGCCCACCAGGTCGTGAGGCGTATCCCGGTGACGTGTTCTACCTGCATTCGCGACTACTCGAGCGCGCGACCAAGCTTTCCAATGAGAACGGTGGCGGCTCGCTGACGGCGCTTCCGATCATCGAGACGCAGGAAGGTGACGTTTCCGCGTACATCCCCACGAATGTGATTTCGATCACCGACGGACAGATCTATTTGCAGCCGGAACTGTTCTCAGCCGGTGTGCGACCTGCCATCAACGTCGGTATCTCCGTGAGTCGTGTGGGTGGTGCCGCTCAGATCAAGGCCATGAAGGAAGTCGCGGGGTCGCTGCGACTTGATCTCGCGGCGTATCGCGAACTGGAAGCGTTCGCCCAGCTCGGCACGGAACTCGATGCGGCCAGCAAGCGGCAGTTGACCCGTGGCGCGCGAATGGTTGAGCTGTTGAAGCAAGGACAGTACACCCCCTTCGACACCATCGACCAGTGCCTGGCGATGTTTGCAGGAACGCGTGGACTGCTCGACGATGTCGCGATCGAAAAGGTCCGCGAATTTGAACGCGCCATGCTCGATTACTTCCGCGGCCCAGCGAAGGCTTTGCGCGAAGAACTCGTGAAGGCCGCGTCATTCAAAGGGCTTGAGGACCGCGTCACCGAGGCGCTGAAGGCTTTCAAGCAGACTTGGCGTCCGGCCTGAGACGGGAACATCGATGAGCCGTTGGCTGGAAGGTCACGCCGCCGCCTATGCGGGCGCATCGGTATGCGTGACAGGGGGCGCTGGTTTCATCGGTTCACACATCGTGGATGCACTCGACCAACTTGGGGCGAAGGTCACGGTGATCGACGACCTGTCCAATGGTCGTCGCGCGAACCTCGACAAGGTGTGTGATCGCATCCGGATGATCGAAGCGTCCATTCTCGATGGTGAGCGGCTCGCACAAGCAGTGGAGGGCGCGCGCATCGTTTTCCATCTTGCAGCCATCGGGTCTGTCCCTGGTTCGCTGCGTGATCCTGTGCGATACCACGAGGTGAATGCCACTGGCACGATCCGAGTGCTCGAGGCTGCTCGTCAGGCGGGTGTGAAGCGGCTGGTGTACTCAGCATCGAGTTCGGCCTACGGCGATACACCGACACTTCCGAAGATCGAGAGCATGAAGGCCGACCCACGATCACCTTATGCAGTCACCAAGATTGCCGGTGAACATGCGTGCCGTGCGTGGAGCCTCTGCTTCGGTCTCTCCACGGTGAGTCTGCGGTACTTCAATATCTTTGGTCGGAGACAGCGCCCTGACTCGCAGTATGCAGCGGTAATTCCGGTCTTCGCCACCTGTCTACGCCAGGGGCAGCAACCCACGATCTACGGTGATGGCCAGCAGACGCGTGACTTCACGCATGTGGATAACGCGGTGCATGCCAACCTGTGTGCGGGTGCGGCGAAGGCGGACTTGCAGGGCGACATGGTGAACATCGGCTGTGGCAGCAACTTCACGCTGACGGAGGTCCTGGATCAGATGAACGCTGTGCTTGCGACCAAGGTGCTTGCGAAATTCGCACCGCCGCGTTCGGGCGATGTGCGCGACAGCCTCGCTTCGATTGACCGAGCGCGTGAGCTCATCGGTTACGAACCGGTTCGTCACTTTGCCGACGGACTTCGCGACACGCTCTGTGGTGGCTGAGCGTTCACTCGCCGATATCTTCCGCCCACAGATCAGGTTTTTCGCGCTGGAGGCGCTCCATCAGGGCGATGCAGCGGGAATCATCGACCACTTGCAGGTGAATGCCTTGCCGTTGCATCCACTCCTCGGCACCGAGGAATGTGCGATTTTCGCCGATGATGACGCGTGGAATCTTGAAGAGGATTGCTGTGCCAGAACACATGGGGCAGGGTGAGAGCGTGGAGACCAGCGTGAGGTGTCGCCAGTCTCGGCGCCGTCCAGCCTTGCGTATGCAGTCCACCTCGGCGTGAGCGGTCGGATCATTCAGCTGCACACGCTGGTTGTGCCCGCGCGCCACGATCATGCCGTCTGCATCAAGCAGCACTGAACCGATGGGAATGCCCCCTTCACGCCAACCCTTTTCCGCTTGCTCGATGGCCGCATCGAGTCCGGCAGCGATCGCAGGTGCGGAGAGTGGCGGTGGACTGTGTGTCATGTGGGTACCTCCTCGAGTGTGCGGCGCGGCATCGACCTCTTGGGCGGTGTACTACGTCGCCGTGCAAGCGCACGGTCTGCACGTTCTGCTTCCATCGATGGCGAAGCAGGCCGAAGTGCCCAGAGAACGCCTGCACCGAGGAGTGCTGTCAGTGCGGTCAGTGCCGACCACGGCTGTGACCGCAACGCATCGAGTGCGCCAAACTGAGATGCTGCGAAGAAGAGTGGCATGATGGCGGCCAAGGTTGCAATCGCGAGTGTGCGAGAGAAGGTCGTTGTCCGTGCGATCAGCTGCTCATGATCACAGCGCGCGGCAAGCAGCGCGATGAGGGAGCACAGGAGTGTGGGAATGACTGCGCAAAGCCATGGCAATGTGATGGCGGCAGGAGAAGAAGGTGGAAGAGCCGCAGGCAGTGAGAATGCGACTGGAATCGCACTCACCGCAATGATCAGGCGCCGCATCATCCATGCGCGGCGCATGGTCACGGCCGGCAGTTCGCTCGGGGCAAGTGCATCGCCCTCGGCGTCTACTGCGGCGTCCATGGTGGACCGAGCAAGCGCCGCCAGTTGGCTCATGCCCTTGAATGCCCAGCCAGTCAGAAGTCCCCATGCCCCGCATGCACCGATGCAAGCAGCGATGACAAGCGGACGCGTGTCATCCGTGCCATCGAATGGGACGACCGCACCGGCCGTAGCCATGAGAGCAAGGAGACCGCTTGAGAGCATGCACACGATGACCGTGTCGGGATGGCGGCATCGAGCAGCGATCAGCGATGGCAGCCACCACGCGATTCCAACGATCGGCCCCATCCACATCGTCCACTCTGCGCTGCGGCTGATGCTTCCAACCGCTGCGCAGCCGAGCAGCACGGTCGCGAGCGCCCATGATGTGGTACCGCAGGGATGAGTGATCGGTCGGTGTGCGGATCCTTCTGCCGTGCGCTGCACGGTGATGACGGGTGTGGGAAGTTCAAGAGCGCCCTCAGGCGGCTGCAGGACAGGAAAGAGCGATGGACAGCGCACGAATCGGTCGCAGCCGACAGTCACTGCGCAGCCGAGGCAGAGGAGTGCATGCGTAATCATCAGCCCTGCAAGCAGCAGATCCAGTGACCATGATGGAGCAATGAGGTGGAGTATGCCAATCGATGCGAGTGTCAGCGCCGACCATGCTTCGAAGTTCGCGAAGGCGCGAAGTTGTGCCTCCGCTCGGCGCGACCGTCCTGCGGCGAGTCGCGTTCCAACAAGGGCTGGCAACAGTGGAGCACATGCACTTGCCACCATCGTGGCTGCAGCAAAGACACGTTCATGCGAGACGAGCGCTGGCGTGGTGTCAGCCCGACGTCGCTCCACGGAGGCTCGGAAACGTTCTGCTGAGCATGCCGCGACAAGTGTGGTGGCAGCCACTGAACTCCACGCGCAGATCAGTGCAAGCCATGGCCATGGTGAGCGCACCATGCCCGGAAGCACGTCGGTTGTGAGCGCTTGTGCAATCAGCGCTGCAGTGGCCAAGAATGCCGTCCATGCGGCAGCTTGTGCCCAGGGGCGCATGGACCGAATCGATGCAAGACCGCCAGCCAGGACGAGTGCCCCGAGCGCCAGTGCACCCGCGGGAAGTGCTGCGAGTGGAGGCAATGCAACACCGGCTGGGACCAAGAAACAGAGCGCTGCGGAAACAAGCAGGACAAGCGAACATGTGCGGGCTGCGCGCTCACGCGCGCCAAGTATCTCCTCCATGGTGCGGCTGGCGGGCATGGTTGCGCGCAAGATGGGATCAGGCCATGCGGCATAGACGAGGAGCCATGGCAGCACGAGGAGCGGCGAGAGGAAAACCACTCCAAGGACTGGCTGAGAGGCCAGAAAAAGCGTGCAGCATGGTGTCCAAATCAAAGATGCAGCCGCGATCTGTGGGATGCGGCGTGCCAAGATCGGTGTGCACCGAGATGCGGTCCACTGCACGGATGCGGCGAGCGCAGGAAGAAGAAGTGTCCACACGGTGATCTGCAGAAACGCCCGCTGCAGATTCATGTTCGCGAGCAGTGGCGTGGCGGCAATCGATGCGGTGAGAAGGACGCCGAGCGCGGTCAGAGCGGTCATGCCCACTGCAGTCGCAGGAGGCTCTACCGCACGGACCGAACAGTGTTCGTCAATCCAAAGGTCATCCACCGATGGTGGATGTGTGGGCGGAGGTTGCGCGGGCCGAGGCAGTGCTTCGGCACTTGGAGAGGAATCGTCGTCGGATGATGCCGACGAAGACTGCGTGCGCGGCTGTGAAACACGTTCACGTGCACCACCAGCGCGTGTCGTGGTGGCAGCTTGCGCAGTCGAGTTTGCACGCGAGCCTGAGGGGCGTCGGGCGGAGTCATCATCCAAGCTATCCACCATGCGGAAACTTCCCTGCGGTGCCGCGGGCGGTTCATACTTGGGCTTGGGAGGTGCGGTCGTTGCCGACGCTGCAGGAGCCGGTCGTGCTGCCGCCGCTTGTGCGAGCAGTGCGGCTGCATCGGCAGCGGCTCGGGAGTCGGCTGCAGCCCTTGCCATGGCTTCGCGCGGAAGGAGCGGAATGCCGGGCACCTCGCTGCCCGCTGCGATCAACTGCCTTGTCGACTCGGCGACGAGCTGCTCAAGAACCTCGATCTCCGACAGCGACTTCGTGTAATCATCATTGATGC
Source organism: Planctomycetota bacterium (assembly GCA_016872915.1). Taxonomy (GTDB): domain Bacteria; phylum Planctomycetota; class Phycisphaerae; order Phycisphaerales; family SM1A02; genus F1-60-MAGs104. Next base: position 12,039 of record VGYQ01000012.1, read on the forward strand.
GTTGGCGCGCGCCTGTCAGGGCGATCATCGCAGCTTGCACCGCGCGTTCCTGCACACTCCGTCCCTCACGCTCGGCTTGACGCGCACGCTCCTGTGCAGCCGTGATCTTGTCCTCGGCCGCCGCGCGGGCGGCTGCTTCCGCGGAGGCGCGCTTTGCGAAAGAATCGCGGTCGCGCGTGAGCGCGCTCCGCTGCTCGGCAGCAGCGGCGAGTTTTTGTTGAAGCGATTGCGACTCGCCTTGTGCGGTACCGAGCGCGGCAGCTGCCTGCGATTCGCGGGCAAGACCTGCCTGGATCTCATGTCCCGCCGAAGCGAGTTTCACCTCAAGGTCGGCAATGCGGCGGCTCGTCTCCTCCGCCAGTTTTTCATAGCTCGCCAGCAGTTGCCGCGAACTTCCCTCCGCCTGATCACGCAGGCTGCGTTCTGCCGCGACCTGCTGCTCACGTGCAGCGACCGCTGCCTGTGCGGAGGAGAATGCTGCCGACAGTTCGTCGCGCTCACGGGTCGCCGCCAGCAGCGAGGCACGCGCAGACTCTTCCTTTGTCGAAAGCTCCTCCGCACGCCGTGCCGCCGCCGTCAGTTCTTCGGCCTGATCAGCTGCACGGCAACGTGCATCATGCAGGTCTCGCTGCAGTGCTGCGGACTGACCGGCCGCGTCATCCGCACGGCACTGCTGCGCAGCGAAGTCCGCTCGCAACTGCGCGATTTCAGCCTGCAGTCCGCGGTTGTCGCGTTCGCGTTCCTCCGCGCGAAGTGAATCGCGGAAGATGAGTTCATCCCGCGCCACCACCTTTGTGCGCTCGTCCGCCACCTCGCGCTCGAGTGCAGAGGCGCGTGCTGCGAAATCAACGCGCTGCTGATGCGCTGCCTGAAGATCGTCCGTCAGTTGTGTGCCCTGCGCACGCGCGGCATCGCGTTCCTCGCGCAGCATTGCTGCGAGCGCATCTGCAGAAGACAGGCGCTCTCGCATTGCCTCTGCATCGCACTCTTGTTCCGAGAGGCGTGTCCGAAGTGCATCAGTCTGCTGCCGCAGTGCAGTCGCCGCGGCGCGGGTCTCGTCTCGCTCGCCGCGCAGAGCGTCCGCAAGCACTTGGGTATCCGCGACGGAACGCTCAAGTCCACACGCACGCGCGGTCTGGTCTGTAATCGCCGTACGTGCCGACTCCAGCTCTTGCCGGAGTGCTTCAATATCGCGTCGTGCAGCCAACAAGTCGACTTGCGTTGCGCCGACCGCCAAACGCGTGGAGTCACGCTCGGCGAGAGCGTGGTCGCGGTCGACGAATGCAGCATCGCGTGCCGCAAGAGCTGCGTCGTGCGAAGCGGTCGCTGCACGCAAGCGTTCCGTGTGCTCGAGAAGGGTGCGGCGCGCACTCTCGGCGGTGCTCTCGGCACCCTCGATGCGTGCCGCCATCGCCGCGAGCGCCGCTTGGGCTGCGCCTGCGGTCTGCCGTGCGGCGGCGAGTTCGGTGCCGTGACTGCTCGTGGACGACTTCAGCGCAGAAAGCGACTTCTCGAGTGCACGCCGTAGATCATCGGATGTGCGAAGAGCAGTTTGTGCGGTACTCAAGGACTCAAGCAGTTGCTCGCGGTCCGATTCTGCGGCTGCTGCAGTGTTCCGAGCCGATTCGAGCTGACGATGCAGATCGTCGAACGCAGAGGGTGAAATGCTGGTCGGACGGGCAGCAACGTCAGCCCGTGCACGAAGCAGTTGAGCCTTGAGCTCCTCCGTCGTGGTGCGCAGCAGATGCAGTTCCTCGTCGCCGGTCGAGACTCGCTCCTGTGACAATGCGAGTTCCCGACGGAGTTCAGCAATATCTTGCTCGAGCCGCTGTTCGATCCCTTGGGCATGCGCCGCATCGCGTTCAGCCGCATCACACCGATCGTGGAGCTTTGCGGACTCCGCACGAAGCAGCGCCACTTCCTGTGTCAGGGCATTCGCTTGATCGCTCGCCGCATGCGCCTGCTGCAAACGGTGTTCGAGCGACTCACGAATCGATTCCTGATGTTCGATTTCACTCTGAAGTCGCTGCACCGTCGATGTGTGCTCTGCGACTTGATCGCGCAGGCCATCGTGCTGCTCCATCAGGCGATCGAGCGCCACCTGCAATTGTTTCGCACGATGTTCTGCGGCAGCCACTCCTTCTTCAAGCGGGTTTGGCTGCGGGGCTGCTTGCGATTCTGGCTGAACCGTCGACACGGGCATCGGGGCGGGTGTGGGCACGACAACGGGTGCCACTTCAATGGTTCGCTGCACCACGGTGATGCCAGCGAGTGACGAGGCAGGGCGCCAACGATCATCCCCCTCGCGGCAGAGCATGTCATCGCTGAAGAGATCGCCGCGCTGCGACATCGCGCGGATATCTGCAGGAGTCAGTCCCGTATGCAGCGAACCATCTTTGCGTCGAAGGTCGTAGTGCGCTGACTTCACCGTCTTCTGATGTGCAATCATGGAGCCACCCTTCCGTGGGTTGGCGCGCCTGGTCATCTCTCCAAAGGCCGTCGCGAGGAATCCGTTCCTCGCTGCGGGCGTTCTCAGGCGAGCCGCAGCCGAACGCGTGCATTACACACGATGCGGCAGAAATCGCAAGGGCACCCGGGCAAAAACGGGGCAGTCTGGTCAATCTTCGTCGACAGGCTCGACCGTCAACTCTTCCGACTCATCCCCACCGTTCGCCTCCATCTGCTTCATACGGTCCCAGTCTTCCGAGGTGATCAGCACCTCGCGCGCGACCGAGCCCTTGTGGTCCGACAGGATGCCGGCAAGCGACATTTGGTCGACGAGGCGGGAAGCGCGACCGTAGCCGATGGCAAGCCGACGCTGCAGCAGGCTGACGGATCCCCGCCCAGTTTCGATGAGAATGTCGACTGCCTTGTCGAAGAGGGGGTCGCGTTCATTGGGATCGATATCGCCGCCTTCGGTCGGATCCCCCTGTGTGGAACTCTTTACGGCAAGGAGACTTCGCTCGAAACTGGGGGCTGCGACATCCTTCAGGAAACTGACCACTTTGCGGGTCTCCAGATCGGTCACAAGCGTGCCTTGGCATCGGCGGAGTTCGCCGCTGCCGCTTGGGGTGAGAACCATCATGTCGCCCTGGCCAAGGAGCAACTCGGCACCCTTTTGATCGAGCACAATTCGGCTGTCCATGCCGCTGGCGACCTTGAAACCGATTCGGCAGGGCATGTTTGCCTTGATCAACCCAGTGACCACGTTGGCTTGGGGGCGCTGCGTGGCGAGCACCAGATGGATACCCACGGCGCGCGCTTTCTGAGCAATGCGCACGATGTGCGTCTCCACTTCCTTGTTCGTGAGCATCAGATCGGCAAGCTCATCGATGAGGAACACCATGTAGGGCAACTTCTTCGGGATACGGGCCTTGGCCGCATCATCTGGCGGATTCAGCTTGGCAAAGATGGCCTCTTCGCCGAGGCTGTTGTAGCCGAGGATGTCCCGCACGCCAGTGTTGCGGAAGAGTTCGTAGCGCTCCTCCATGCGGCTCACGGTCCACTCCAGGATGCCAGCTGCCTGATTCATGTCGGTGACCACAGGTGCCATCAGATGTGGGATATCCGCGAACTGGCTCATTTCCACCATCTTCGGATCGACAAGCACAAGCTTCAGTTCATCAGGTCGCTTGGTGTAAACCCAGCTCATGATGATGCTGTTCATGCAGACCGACTTGCCTGAGCCCGTGGTGCCCGCGATGAGCATGTGAGGCATCTTGGCGAGGTCGAGCACGAGCGGTTCGCCTGCGCTGTCCTTGCCGAGGAACATGGGGAGCCGCATTCCTTCGGCATGTCCGCTCGACATGAGCTCGCGCAGCCGCACTTTCTCCTTTTCGCGGTTGGGGACTTCGATGCCGATCGCGGACTTACCCGTCATGTTTGGGATGATGCGGATGTTGGGCGCCTTCAGCGCGCGTGCTATGTCCTTTGCAATCGTGTCGAGTCGTGCCACGCGCGTCCCTGGCGCGAGTTCCACTGAGTAGAGCGTCACGACTGGCCCGCTCTCGATTCCAACGACCTCACCTTCAATCTCGTAAGTCTGCAGCGTTTCTGTCAGAAGTCCCGCCTGCTCGCGCACGTACTGCTCCATGCGCTGGGAGAAGTTCTCTTCTGGCACATCGAGGAGATCGAGTGTCGGGAAGGTGTAGCCCGTGTAGTCGACCTCACGTGGAATGTCCTCATCTCGTGCGATCACTTTCGCACCGCTGGCCATGCGGACAGGCATTTTTGCGATCTTTTCCCGAAGTTCCTCAGCGCTCAATGCTTGCCGTTTGGACTCGGTGGCGGGGACTTCCGAATCGTCTGCATCGACAACGGTCGTCTCCTCCGCGTTCTCCTCGCTCTCGGCATAGGCCTCGCCCGCATCCTCATCCTCGTTCACTTCCAGGACTGTCCCCCGGCTTGCCGCGGCCGCCGCTGCCCGGTTTCCCCGGATCAGTCGGCGGCGGCGGTCAAGCGAAGTTTCCGAAGAAACCTTCCCATTTCCATCGCCATCCGCCCCATCGTCTGGGCTATCCGTCTCTACGCCGCCAACAGGAATTGGCTGCAAGGAACTGCGTCGACCTGCACCGAAGAGACTGCCGATTGTGCCCCGGTAATCGAACTTCCAGACTGGATCGAGCGCCTCAATCGCGCGCACGAGTGCGCCAGGTAGCGCAAAGACCAGTTCATCCACGGCGACCACAAAGCCGATCAAGCATCCTGCAAGTGCAAAGATGTTGGCGCCGAGTGCGCCGAATCGCATCCAGAGTTGATCCGCCATCCACATGGGGATCAGTCCTGCCTCGGCACCGCCGAGCGGACCGAATCCGGGGAGCCAGAGGGCATGGACCACGGAGATGGCAAGCATCGCAATGAATGCGCCGACAGAACGCACAATCGGATGCGCGACCGAGCGTCCGGTTGCAGTCACACCGAGCGCGTAGCCGCCACAGAGCAGGAGAACCCAAATGCCGATTCCGAATGCCTGATAGACACCGAACGCAGTGACTGCGCCAACCACGCCACCCCAGTTGTGAGGGGGGTCCTGTTGCACAGCGACCGCGTTGCTCGGCCAATCGGCAGCTGAGAAACTCACAAGGCTCGCGGTGAGATAGAGCCAGGCCGCTGCGCATGCGAGCCAGATGATCTTGCGTGTGAGTGATGCGGGTGGGAGCAGACCCGCAGACGGGATCGCGCGTGCGATAGCCAAAGGCGACTTCCTTGCCATACTCCTGTTATCGGCAGGACAGCCGTGCCTGAATCACTTACCCTGTGTCCCACATGCATTTCTGTCATGTCGATCAGGTGGTCGAGTGCGGTCCCGACCGTGCCATCACCCTCAAAGGGGTGTCTTTGGCCGAGGAATATCTGCAGGACCACTTCCCAGGATTCCCAGTGCTGCCAGGGGTTTTTATGTTGGAAGCGCTTGTGCAGACGGCCCGCCTCACGCTGATGGCACGGGACCGAGCGGCGGGGCGTGAGCCCGTGCGCATGGTGCTCGGAGGCGTGCGCGCCCTCCGGTACGGCAATTTTGTTCGCCCCGGCGACTCGCTGCGCAGCGAGGCAGTGCTCGACAAGGTCGAGAGCGATGGCACTGTGGTGTTCCGTGGGAGCGCATCCGTGATACGCGCCGGCAGTGCCGAGGCCCTGCCCGGTGCAGCGGCAAGCGGACGCTTTACAATGCGAGCGGTTCGGTTGGGCAATGAACGCACGACAGGAGGTCTGCAGCAATGACGCAGGATGAGATTTTTGGCAAGCTTCGCACCGTACTTGTGGATGCGCTCGGTGTGGACGAGGAAGAAGTGACGATGGAGGCGCGTCTCACGACCGATCTGCACGCCGAGTCGATCGACTTCTTGGACATCGTGTTCCGCATCGAGAAGGCGTTTGGATTCAAGATCGGTCAGGGAGAACTCTTCCCCGACAACATCAACGATCCCAAGTATGTCCAAGACGGTGTGGTGAACGCAGCCGGTCTCGCATTGCTGCGAGAGCGCATGCCACATGTCGACTTCTCTGAATTCGCAAAAAACCCGAAGTTGGAGAAGGTTTCGGAGATATTCACCGTCGCAAGCCTGGTGAGCTTCGTTGCCGCCAAGTTGAATGCCGGCACGGCGAGTTCTGGTGCGGCGAAGCCTGTCTAAGGCAGGAAGGGATTCGTCATCTCGCCATGCGCTGGTTGTGGATCGATGCCATCCTTCTGCATGAGCCGGCCACGCGTCTCGTGGCGGTGAAAAACGTTTCGCTCGCCGAAGAGCATCTTCATCAGCACTTTGCGGAGGGGGCAGACGGACCCGCGCAACCCCTGATGCCTGCCACGCTGATGCTTGAAGGCATGGCGCAGACGGCGGGCATCCTCGTGGGGAGCGTGCGCAACTTTTCGGAGAAGGTCATTCTTGCCAAGGTGACGGAGGCGGTCTTTGAACAGGATGTTGTTCCAGGCCAATCGATCCGATACGACGCCATGATTGAACGGCTCGATGACATGGGCGCATCCACAAAGGGAGTGATCAGCAGATGGGATCACCGCGATGGTTCGTGGACTGATATCGGCAGGACGGAGATCATTTTCAGCCATGTTGATCAGAATCGTGCTGGGCTTGAGTTGCCCGAGCACAACTTTGTTTTTGGCGAGAATTTCAGGGCAATTTTGGGTGGTTTGCTGCCGCGTAGCACTGGACAGTCTCCGAAGCGCTGACGCATTGTTGGCAGGTCCCTGACCGTTGACACGCGTAGTTCAGTGCGTCCACCTCTACACTCCAATCCATGCCATCGGTATCGCGTGGCCATCATCTTGCGATCTATCCAGGGTCGTTCGACCCTGTCACTCTCGGGCATCTGGATGTCCTTTCGCGTGCGCGCGGGCTCTTCGACGAGGTGGTGGTGGCCGTGGGGCGTAATCCTGACAAGGAGGATTTTTTCTCTGTCGAAGAACGCCTCGCACTGCTCGAACCTCTCGTGGCAGATGTCGTGCGACGTCATCCGGCGGGCGCCACCGTTTCGCTGGCGAGTTATTCGGGTCTGACGGTCGATTTCGCGCGCACTCGGGGAGCGTGTGGGATCATCCGTGGCATTCGGAATGTCACCGATCTCGCATCCGAGTGCCAACTGGCGATCACGAATCGCCAGGTTGCGGAGATTGAGACTGTGTTTATCGTGACTGGTGAGGCGTTTGCGTTCCTCTCGTCGAGCCTGATTCGTCAGATTGCCGGTTTCGGCGGATCCGTGGACAAGCTCCGCCCATTCGTCCCCGAGAACGTCGCGCTTGCGATTGCCGAGAAGCTGCGCAATCCGAGTCCCTCAATCGCCCGCCTAGCCCACGAGGCGCAGGTCGACTGAACGACGTACGCCATGGTGCAGTATCGAGTGCTGTCGATCGGGACGCTCGCGGCGCATCCGCTGTGGGATGAACGCACCGCCGTGCGCGAGGCGCATGCGACGACCACGCTCATTGAGTCGGGCAAGCATGTGATCGTCGTAGATCCATCGCTACCGCCGAACATCTTGTTGCCTCGGATGCAGTCGCGCTCGCCCGTGCGATGCGAAGCGGTGACCGACGTCTTTCTCACCTGCAGGAATCCAGGACTCTTCCGCGGCATTTCTCTCTTCCCATCGGCGCAGTGGTGGATGCATGCGCCCGACCGTGAGCGGCTTGCGCAAGTCGGCGAAGAGGTTTCGCAGCGTGCCGAGGGGGAGCGCACGAGTGCCGCAGAGGGGAGTGCAGCGCGTGCCGCAGCGGAGTTTGTTCGTCTGACACTCGAGGTCAGCCGTCGAGTGAAGGATGCGCCGGATCGACTGGCGCCAGGGGTCGATCTCTTCCCGCTGCCGGGTATCACGCCCGGCATGGCGGGGCTGCTGATCGCCAATCCATCGTCAACGGTATTGGTGACGGGGGATGCCGTCGCGACCGAGGAGCACCTGGCGCAGGGGCGCATCCTGACGCCCTGTGAAGACATGCAGACGGCGCAGGAGTCGTTCCGCGAAGCGGTCGAGATCGCGGATGTTCTGGTGCTCGGCCATGACAATGCGGTCTTGAACCCACTGCGCGGTTCACTCGGGCGAATGCCATCGGGCTTTGGATCAGGATGAGCGCTTCCGCGGATGCAAGACGCATCATGCATGTGTGCTGACCTATGCTGTCGGACGAGATACTCATGCACCAGTCCCAAGCCGAAACGTCCCGAAATGCTGCGACAGAGCAGAATCGGCGCACTCTTGCCTCGGAGATCGCCGATTCGCCGCAGCGGGCTGCACCCCTGACGATTCGCTCGCTCTCGAAGCTGATGCGCAGTGGACAGCGCGTCTCCTGTCTGACCTGCTACGACGCAACAACAGCACGTTGGCTCGAGCAGGCTGGCATCGAAGTGCTGCTCGTCGGTGATACCGCGGGCGAGATGGTGCTGGGTTTTTCGAGCACGGTGCATACGCCGCTTGATTTCCTGATCACGCTCACCGCAGGGGTGAAGCGTGGTGCGCCCAACACACTCGTGATGGCGGACATGCCGTTTCTGAGTTACCAGGCGGATGATGCGGAAGGCGTTCGCAACGCGGGTCGTTTCATGACCGAGGGCAATGCGGATCTGGTGAAGGTGGAAGTGGATCGCAGCTTCGTGCCGCTTGTCGCTCGAATGTCACGCGCAGGAATCCCCGTGGTGGCGCACATCGGATCGAGACCGCAGTTGTCCAAGCAGCAAGGTGGATATTCCGCAGCGGGCAAGAGCTGCATCGATGCAGTCGCACTTCTCGATGACGCCCGTGCACTCGTGGATGCAGGCGCGCAGATGCTGCTCGTCGAGGCGACACCTGCTGAAGTGGCAGAGCAGTTGGTCCGTGAATCGTCTGTGCCTGTGATCGGGTGTGGGGCGGGGCCCGCCTGTCATGGGCAGGTCGTCGTGCTTCAGGACCTTCTTGGTTTGACCGCGTGGCAGCCCGCATTCGCGCTGCCCGCGATCGACTTCGGTCCGCAGTTGCTTGCTGCTGCGCGTGGCTGGATGCAACGCGTGCGCACGAACGATCTTGGTCCGCATCCTTACACCATGACGGATGTGCAGCGGGATGCGTTCGCGGCAGCAGTGGCGATGCGGCGAAGTGACTCCACGGGGAGTGGCGGGACAACCTGATGCGCGTTCACACGCTGCTGCCCGCTGCCGTCGTCGCAGTCTCGGCAGTCCTTGTGCTTGTGGTGACGCCACGCGCGATTCGATCAGTGACCATCGAGCAATCGGAGGCAGCGATGGTGGCGGCGCAAGAGCGTCTGTCCAAGTCGAACGTGCTGGAAGAGCTCAATCAAGTTTCCCGTGATGTCGCGACGATCGTGGAGCCGTCGGTCGTCTCGCTCAGTGCTGCAGGTGGGCGTGCATCCCGCGGCGGGCGAGCGCTCGTGAACACCGGATCGGGTTGGATCTACGACGTATTCGGGCATGTGGTGACGAATGGGCATGTGGTGGATGGTGCGGAGCGGATCGAGGCACAACTGCACACGGGGCAGATCGTGCCTGTTCAACTCGTGGGCATTGACTTGAAGACCGATATCGCCGTGCTGCGTGTGGAGATCGATGATCTGACGCCTGCGCGGCGCTCCATCGATATCCCGACGCAGGGCGACATGGTGTTCGCATTCGGTTCACCCTTCGACTTCCGTTTCTCCATGAGTGCCGGCATCGTGTCGGGCATCGGTCGGAGTGCAGGGCTTGCCGATGTGGACTATGAGAATTTCATCCAGGTGGATGCTGCCATCAATCCTGGCAACTCAGGGGGACCGCTCACGGACATCTATGGACGTGTCATCGGCATGAATACCGCGATTGCCACGGGACGCGGCACAACGCTCGGTCAAGGACAGTTCGGGGGAATCGGACTGGCGATTCCGATGGACATCATCGAGTTCGTGGTGGCGCAGTTGATTGAACGCGGCGAAGTGGAGAAGGGCTTTTCTGGAATCGCCGTGCAGCCTGTGCGTTCGATCCTGCCACCGCAACTGAAGGATCCTGTGTTTCTCTGCATCAGTGAGCACTACAGCGGGGAGGGTGCCGTGGTGACGCGTGTTTCCGCAGAGAGCCCCGCGGCGCTTGCGGGATTGAAGGTCGGCGATGTTGTCGTTTCGATCGATGGTGTACGCGTGAACGACGCAGAGAAGGTTCCGTCGATCGTCGGCACGCGCCGGCCAGGCCAAGTTGTCGTGTTCGAGATATGGCGCCCAGACCCTGCTCAACAGCGCGGGAATGAGATGCGCTTTGAAGTGCAGTTGGCGAAACGCGATCCCAAGATGGAGGCGGTTGAACTGGCCGACATCTTGCGGCAGTTTGGTCTTGCAGATCTCGTGACGGCGACCCCCGAGTCCTGCGCAGCACTTGCCGCGCCGTACCGCCGCGGCGTCATGGTGCGCGAGATCACCGCAGGGTCTCGCATCGCCGGAGTGATCCCCGCAGGATCCGTCATCGTGACGGTGGGAGGGCAGGCGGTGACCAACATTGAAGACTTCTATGTGCGGCTCGCTCGTGGCGCCGTGACACCGCGCGGATTCGGCCGATTGAGTGTTGTGCTCGGCGTTGCACTGCCTTCGGGCGAGGTGCGTGAGATCGAACTGCCGCTCCGCTAGCCTTGCAACCATGTCAGCGCCACTGCTCAAGGTCGATGATCTGCACGTGCACTTTCCTGTGCGACGAGGTTTGTTGCAGCGCGTCGTGGATCATCGGCGCGCCGTGGACGGCGTGAGCTTCGAGATCAAGCCCGGCGAGACGCTCGGACTTGTTGGCGAGTCTGGATGCGGCAAGACGACGGTCGGGCGAGCGATTCTGCGGTTGATCCCGGCGACGAGTGGACGCGTGACGTTTGATGGGACAGATGTGTTTGCACAGGGTGCTTCGCAGATGCGGTTGCTGCGTCGGCAGATGCAGATCATCTTTCAGGATCCTGGCGGTTCACTCAACCCGCGCATGCGCGTTGGAAGCATCATTGGCGAGCCACTCGAAGTGCATGGCATCGTGCCGCGCGATCAGGTTCAGAAGCGCGTCGGTGAACTGCTGACGCGCTGCGGACTCTGGCCGGGCGCCGCCGATCGGTATCCGCATGAGTTCTCGGGCGGGCAGAAGCAGCGGATTGGTATCGCGCGTGCGCTGGCACTCGAGCCGCGGTTGATCGTCTGTGACGAGCCCACCAGTGCGCTCGATGTGTCGATCCAGAGCCAAGTCCTCAATCTGCTCGCGGATCTGCAGCGCGAGCTCAAGCTTTCCTATCTCTTCATCAGCCACGATATGGCCGTCATTCATCATGCGTGCCAGCGGATCGCCGTGATGTGGAATGGCAAGATTGTCGAGCACGGAACGCGCGACGAAGTGATTCATGCGCCCAAACATCCGTACACACAGGCATTGCTTTCCGCCGTGCCGGAGCCCGATCCGCATCGCCGCCGCGATCGTGTCAAGCTTGAGGGGATGCGGATGTGAGCACGGCGCCCGTCGGGTCGAGGCGTGCGGCACTCTGGCTGATGGGCGTCTTCGTCACGCTCGCGCTCGCTGCGTTCATCTGGGGGTTTGCGGTTGTCGATGAGGTGCGTGCGCGTGCAAAGCGTGTGGATGTGGCGCTGCGTTCTACCGCTTGGGCCTGCCTTGTGTATGCAGATCAGGAACAGGCATGGCCCCAATCGGAAACGGCTTTGGCGGATGCGACTGCAGTCTGGCAAGAGACGCGTTTGCCAAGCAACGGAAGCTGGCCCGGCACTCGTGATGAGGCGATGTGCGGCGGGGTTGCGGCCGATGCGCCGTCGGCTGCCCTGCAGTTGGTCGGATTGAATGCGGGCACGGATGGATCACCGCCCGTTCTCCACACGCGTGGGAATCCGAGCGGAGTCGGTACCCTTGCGGAGGTCAATGGTTGGCTCGCTGCGCGCGGGAAGTCACTGCCGAAGCCGAAGCCGACGACAGGAGTGCCGAGCAGTCCATGAGCAGCCCGCAGCATGACAGTGTGATCGCGAAGCCGCCCTCGGTGTCGCAGGCGGAGACGCCAGCGCCGATCGTGAGCGCAGCACAGGCGAGAAGCGAGTTCCCAGAGCAGCCACTTGTGGATGTGATGGACGGCGCATTGCGCGTCACAAAGCAGGTGCTCGATCACGGCTTCGTGGCGCTCGTCGATTGCATGCCACGGCTTGCTCCCTCCGGCAAGACCGCCGACGCTGCAATCGTGCAGGCGGCGCGCGTGTCCTATGGGGAGGGCACCAAGCAGGTCAATGAGGATCGCGGTCTCATCCGCTATCTGCTGCGACACCGTCACACCACGCCTTTTGAGATGGTCGAGTTCAAGTTCCACATCGCGATGCCCATGTTTGTTGCGCGGCAGTGGATCCGCCACCGTACCGCGAATGTCAATGAGTACAGCGCGCGCTATTCCATTGTGCCCGACCGTTTCTATCGCCCGACGGCCGAGTCCATTCGCGCACAGAGCGCATCAAATCGGCAGGGAGGCGATGGTCTCGTCGATGCCGGCACTGCACAAGACTTTCTGCTTTTGCTTGACCGTGCAGAGGCGCTCTACAAGGATTACATGTCGCTGACAGACAAGGGAGTGGCGCGAGAATTGGCGCGTGCGGCACTCCCCGTGTCGGTGTACACGGAGTGGTACTGGAAGTGCGATCTGCACAACTTGTTCCATTTCCTCTCGCTCCGCATGGATTCGCATGCGCAGTACGAGATCCGCGTCTTTGCGGAGGCGATGTACGAACTCATCAAGCCGATCGTGCCGCTGTCGTGTGAAGCTTTTGTGGACTATCGCCTCGGTGCAATGCATCTCACGCGGCTCGAGATCGATGCCATTCGCTCCGGATTGCCGATCGCCACCACGAACAAGCGTGAGATCGGGGAGTTCGAGGATAAGTGCGCTCGGCTCGGTATCACGCCTTCGAGCGGCACATCCGAGGACGCTCGATCGGTCCCGAGGACCCACGGGCCCTCATCCGGATGACGCCATCAGCGGGGGTCACGTGAGTTCACCTTCACATCCGGCGGAAGCACGGTCACGAGTCCGACCAGTGGCTGCGTTTCATCCCGCTGAATCTGCGTGATCACGATGGGCGTCGGCGGGCGGGTCCGCCAGAATCCGCCTGGCTGCGGGCACTGGCCCCACTGATCTCGGAAGTCCTCGATCTCGATCTCGATCTGCTGCCCCGCATCGAGTCGTTCCACATGCTTGACGAAACGGCGGTTGATCCAGACATCAACGTTGTCGTAGTTGGTACTGGTGGCATTGATGAAGCGGATCTGTGTCTGCAGTGGAACGACTTGCACCTGCACCACGCTTTCTTGCTGGAGCGCTTCGGGGTAGGGGCGGGTCGCCAGTTTGGGGTCGTACAGATTTGCGTTGCAGCCAAGGGCGAGTAGCACGGGCGCCGCGAGAGCGGTCCGAAGAAGTGCATGCCATCGGCTGCGCATTACAGGTGGAGTGTAGGGAGCTCCACACGCGTCGCTCGTGGTGCCGCGGCTCGGACCACGTTTGCCCGATGGACGCATCAATTCCTCATGTGTGCGGACTAGACTCGAGGCATGAGCGTCGAACTTTCGCCGAGCGAACTGCCGCAGCGGCGACTCTCACGTTCTATCGCAGAGACCGCCCGCATGGCACGCGTGGATCCCCGCGTGCAGGCACTCATCCCGCGTTTCGACGCGCCATTCTTCCAAGCGGGGTTGGCCGGATATTCCGATGGAGCAATGCGACTTGTCGCGCGTCAGCATGGCTGTCCATTCTGTGTGACCGAGGCCTTGCTCGATCGCACGCTGATCCACGGCGGGAAGGGCAAGATCCGTGAAGACCCTGATCTCATCGCAACGGAATGCGGCATGGGCGAAGTGGAGGACAACGTCGCCGCGACCGTCGATGACCATCCGCTCGCCGGGCAGATCATGGGGTCGCGCCCTGATGAGATGGCTCATGCGGCGGACATCCTTGTCGAGATGGGGCACGATGTGGTGGACGTGAATCTTGCATGCCCAGTCCGCAAGATCAGCGCCAACAATCGAGGTGGTCACTTTCTGGCGCATCCCGCCGAGGCCGTGGACATTCTTCGTGCGGTGCATCAGGCGGTGGCCGGGAGAGTGCCCTGCACGGTCAAGCTGCGTCGAGCCTTCGATGACACGCCCGAAATGGCTGCCTTCTTCGAGCAGATCTTCGATGCGTGCTATGAGATCGGCTACGCATGGGCAACGGTGCACTGTCGCACGGTGCGGCAGAAGTATCTCGGTCCTGGCCGGTGGGAGTTCCTCGAAGATCTGACTCGCCGGCGTGGCGACCGCGTGATCTTCGGTTCCGGGGATGTGTGGACTGTCTCCGACATCTTTGCGATGCTCGATCAGTGTGGTGTCAGCGGCGTCAGTGTTGCGCGGGGCTGCATCGGCAATCCTTGGATCTTCCAGCAAGCGCGCGCAATGATGGCTGGACTGGAGCCGAAGCCGCCATCACTCATGCAGCAGCGTGCGGCGCTGGAACGACATTTCGAGTTGGCATCGATCCTTTACAGCGACGCGGCGACCAGTCGCCGCATGCGAAAGTTCGGCATCAAGTTTGCCGCACACCACCCGCGTGCGGACGAAGTGAAGGCAGATTTCATTCGGTGTGCCAGCGCCGAGAGTTGGCGGTCAGTCATCGAGCGTTGGTATCCCGCCGATGACTCAGGGCTCTAGTTGGCGTTGGGATTGGGAAAGCCCAACCACGCGTAGAAGACGCTTCCATCGCCCTGTGGGCAGGGCGGAACAGGAATCACAAGGCACTCCACAAGTCCGTCGTCCCACAGGCGCACTGGGCCGACTCTGCTCCAACCAATGACCGCATCGGCACAGGGGACTTCGCCTCGGATGGTGAGCTGCGATGAAGTTCCAGCGAAGACCTGCCGTGACTGATTCGGATCGACAAAGGACACCGCTACACACCGCCGCCCCTTTCGGTCGCCGGCAGGCGCCTTCTGAGTCGTCGCGGCCTGATCCGGGACGGCGGGCGTGTCATTCGCCTGCGTACCGCGCGCCGCCAGCAGGAGCGCAAGCGCGCCGCCAGCGAACAGCCCAGCACCAGCCCAACCGATCGATCCCCATGCAAGCGAGACTGTTCTTTGCTTCATGAAGGATCTATCGACTGAAGTCAACAGTGTTATTGAGATCCTCCACCGCCTGTGTTGCAGTGAAGATCATGACTCGTCCGGGACCCGCGGGTGCCTCCAAGTCACCGAGTCGAGCGGCGGCGATCCACGGTAGTCGCCCGGCGCTGATCGCCACGCCCCACCCATCGTGAACTTCTGCTGTTGGCTGCGGTGACTGGAGACGCGCAGTCGCCGCCCACGATCCGCCGCCTCGATCAAGGACATGCACACAACCGCTCCCTTCCAACACAACAGACTCACGGGTGGCAGGGCTGAGTCCACATGCCTCGGTCGCGCCGACAGCAAGCAGTGGACTACGCAGTGCAAGAGACATGCCAAACGCTTCGGGGCGCACTGCACCCGCACCATCGCAGACCGAGGTTGGAGGCCCAATCGACTCTTCAAATCGCACACGAAGTGCGCCCAAACGATTGACTCGCCACAGATGGATCTGACCAGTACGCCGCGCTATCTCGCGCCCTGTCCACTCGCGTGGCGCACCGACGGCAATGAGTTCGCCATCGAGGGCGATCGATGCTCCGAACATTCCGCCATGAGTCGGAGCGGGGGAGCGCAGTACTGCTCCATGATGCCAACCCGCGTGCCTCTGCTGCGGAGACAGGAAGAAGAGATCCGCACGACCCTGATTGGGGAACGAGCCGTCGGCCTGCGACCATCCGACGGCGATTACTTCGCCATCGATCGCGAGAGCCTGCCCAAATCGACCAGCCATCTCGCCTGTGGGAGATGGGAAGGACGCGGTGTGTTTCCAGCCACCGCTACCCTGCACAAACACATCACAGCGACCTGATGCAAACGCCTGTCCAGAGTCGTCGGGTGATCCAACCACGACATGAACACCATCGGTTGCGACGGATGCACCAAAATGCCCGCCCGCGCTGCCTCTCGCGCCATCGGCTGGCGAGTTGAGCACCGCCATCAGTTGCCACTCAAGTCGCGGACCGCGCCGATCAATCGCATATAGATAGACACGCCCCACTTGAAACCCATCCGGCCAACCGAGTCTGCCCGTCTCGTGGGGTGCACCGATGCAGAGCAGCGAGCCGCGCGGATCCAATGCCACGGATAGACCAAACCCAGAGGATGTCGAACCCTTTGGATGTGGGATCACGGCGAGGGGCGAGCCACCGTGTGTGGTTGGTCGCCACAGTGTGACGCTTCCGGCATCGGAGCCGATGTCACGGTCGATTCCGCTGCCGACCGCAAGCAATCCATCGGCACTCGCGGAGACACAACTGCCCAGTCCAAGCGGCAGTGTCTCGGGAGGTGCGGTCAAGTCCTTGTGGTGCTCCCACACACCTCTGCGCGTTGCGGCGAGCACACCGCTGCTGCCGATCATCAGGAGCAGCAGCGCCAACCCCCAGAGCATCGCGCTACCACGCCGTACCAGAATCGTTCGTTCACCTGCCCCCGGTTCTCTTGCCATGCCGATTTTCCTCCCCAGACGGAACCACCGGAAACTAGTCCGCCGCGCGTGCGTTCTCCCCCAGCGCACCGAATTTCTTGCCCACGGTAGAAATGCCCCTCATGCAGACTGAAACATATCTCTACTCCGATGGCGAACAGCGGTGCGAAGGGTTCCTGGCGCGCCAGGCGGCGCTCACCCTACCCGCGCCTGTTGTTGTCGTGTGTCATCATTGGTGGGGGCGTGACGAACTGATGGATTCCCATGCCACGCGCATGGCGCGTCTTGGATACATCGGCTTCGCTGCGGACATTTATGGTGGGCATGCGGTGGCCAAGACGCCCGACGAAGCCTCTGCGCTGATGACCGGCTTCACAAATGACCGGGCCAAACTGCGTCAGCGGCTCCGGGCGATTGTCGCAGCCGCACGGCGCATCCCTGGGGCCGATGGACAGAAGGTCGTGGTCATCGGGTTTTGCTTTGGGGGTCTGTGCGCATTTGATGTCGCACGCGACGGATGTGATGGTGTGTTGGGCGTCGTTGGCTTTCATGCGCTATTCGCACCACCGCAACTCGGCGAACAGAAAAAAATCTCTGCGCGTGTCCTCGCACTGCACGGGTATGCGGATCCGATGGCAACACCCGATGCGATGGTCGCGTTCGCGAAGGAGATGACCGACGCGAGTGCGCAGTGGGAGATTGATGCATACGGCAACACCGTGCACGCCTTCACCAACCCTGCTGCGAACGACCGCGCGCAGGGAATGGGCTACGACGAGTGCATCACAAACCGCGCCTTCAGCAGGCTCGAATCATTTCTGCGCGAGTGCTTTGGTCGGTGAACGCAGCTGTCGCAGCGCGCGTGAATTGCGCCATGCGTTCAGGTGTTCGTGCGCGGCCTGCGGCTTCCACGGGCTTTCATCTGCCCATCAACGTCCGCGCTGCCCACGTCGCCCGCGCTTGAATCCCTTTTTGTGTCCGCGTTCGCCGCGCGGTGCGCCACGCCCGCCCACGAATCCCTTATGCCTTCGGCCTTCGGCGGGCGAGTCCTCGCTCCGTCCGACGCCAACGCGCGCGGCGCGGATCGTGCGCAGCAGTTCCAGTTCCATCTGCCGCGTCGCGAGATCGATCACTGCAATCCGCACCTCCACTGAATCACCGATGCCAAGGCTCGCACCGCTGCGCGCAGCGGAGAGGCGGCCGGTGCTCTCACTGCGCACCCAACGCTCGCCACGCCCGACATCACGCAGGTGAATCATCCCGTCCACTAGATACTGATCGAGCATGACGAACACGCCACCGCCGCCGGGAGAAACGCCCGTCACAACGCCGGTGAATGTGTCTGATCCATGCTCGTCGCGCAAGAACTGCAGCACGAGGAACGTTCGGAGTGAACGCTCCGCATGCTCTGCCTGAACCTCCGTCTCACTGCAGTGTTCGCCGCACCGGACGAGTGCATCAGCACCCTCCACGCGCGGATCCGCCCGCAGGCGGTCAAGCAATTCGCGGCGGCGCTTGCCGCCGGGCGGATTCTTGCCATTGTCGGTTTGCTCCGCCCACGCATCGAGCATGCGGTGCACCACCAGATCCGGGTAGCGGCGGATCGGGCTTGTGAAGTGCAGATAGTGCTCGCTCGCGAGGGCGTAATGACCGATGAGCGCCGGTGAATAGGTTGCCTTCGCCATCGACCGAAGCACCGCAAAGTGGATCGCGCGCTCGCTGTCCGTCCCGCGAGTCGCATCCACGAGCGCCTGCAGATCCTTGCGCGTTGGTTCCTCCGGAAGCCGCACTTTCGCGGCGCGCGCCGCCAGTCGCAGCGCTTCGACATCGTGGAACGACGGCTCCGGATGGATGCGCCGCAGCGCAGGAAGACCGAGTGATGCGAACAGCCTCGCCACTGCCTCGTTCGCTTCAACCATGAACATCTCAATCAACGTATGGGTGAAGGCGCCGTCCTCGGGCTGCACACCGCAGACGCGGCCATCGGCGGCGAACACGAGATCCGAATCCGGCAGCGCCAGCACCACCATGCCCTCGTTCAATCGGCGCGCACGCAGCAACTTCGCAAGACGCTCGCTCAGGCGAAGCTCCTCGAGCAGTGCATCATCGATCGGCGTCTCGGTTTTCGCGTGAATCTTCGCTTGCACAGGATTGCCGTCGATCGCTGCTTGCGCCTCCAAATACGTCAGGCGCTTGCGCGATCGAATCACCGTGTTGGCATAGCGCTCGTACAGCACACGGCCCGTGCCATCGAAAGTGATCCACACCGTCTTGGCCAAACGCGGTACGCCTTCCTGCAGCGAGCACACGCCATTCGAGAGCGTTTCTGGCAGCATTGGAATGACGCGGCGGGGGAGGTACGCGCTGTTGCCGCGCGCTCGCGCCTCCTCATCAAGTGCGCTGCCACGCCGAACGAATCCCGCGACATCAGCGATATGCACCGCGAGCGTCCATTCATCGCGTGTGGCATCGAATGCGATGCTGATGGCATCGTCGAAGTCACGCGCATCGGGTGGATCGATCGTGAACACGGAGGTCGCTGTCAGGTTCTCGCGTCCCTCCCATGGTCCCTCTCGCTGCGTCTCGAAATCGCGCGCGGCTGCGGCAGCCTCATCGAGGACAGCATTCGGGAACTCCTCATGCAGTTCGTACATCGCCATGACCGACAGCGTTTCTGCATCGGGTTCGCCCGCGACGCCGAGCCGTCGGATGATCACGCCTTCGGCGCGCGCACGAAGATCAGGGAATCGCGTGACTTCCACGATCACCTTGTCGCCCTCCCGCGCATCCTTCGCGCCTGGATCGCGCACCACGATCGGTTCGGTGAGTGCACGACCGTCCGGCAGCACGATCCAACCGCGCCCTTCGCGCTGCAGTTGACCTGGGAAGCGCGTCTGTTTGCGCTCAAGCACCTCCAGTACGCGTCCTGTCGGGCGTGCGTCGGGCGCGCGGTCCCAGTCCTTTCCACGGCGAATCACCGCGACACGAACACGATCACCACTGATCGCACCATTCACATCGTGCTCGGCGATGTACAGATCGCCCTCTCGTGACGGCACATCGGGCACCACGAAGCCGCTTCCATTGCCACGCGTACTGATTCGGATACGACCGGTCGTCTCATCCTTGAAACGAGTAAGTCGAACAATGTCATCGGCGCTGATATCGATATGGTCTTCGGTCGCGAGATCATCGATCACGCGGCGGAACTCCGCAGACTGTCCCTCGCGGATTCGCAGTTGTTGTTCCAGCTCCCGTGTGCGCACCGGCCGGTAGCTGTTGTGCCCGAGATGGCTGAGAATCTGTGTTCGGAGTGCTTCGCTCATTTCTTTCCTTGCTTTCCTGTTCCCTTCGACGAACGCCCCTCACGTCGCGGGCCTTTGTGCCCGAGTTGCAGGACATTGCCGATGCCGCGACCCTCGCGCGCGTGGTTCTTGCCGCGCTGTGCGCTGGACGGTGTCGCCTTCGTCTTTGCTGATCCATTCGCGGCCTTCGTGCCGCTCGTGTCCTTTGTACCGGTGGCTGCAGTGCCCTGTGCAGCGGAGTCCCCGCCGGCATCAGATGTCTTCGCTGCATCACCCTTTGGTGCAGGCGTCTTCGCCGAATCCGCAGCCGTTGATTCACTCTTGCCTTCGGCATCCTTCGCGCCGCGCTCCGATTCTTCGCCCTTGCGATAGGACTCGCTTCGGTAGTCCGTCTCGTAGAAGCCGCCGCCCTTGAAGATCACTGCACCGCCGATCCCGATCCGGCGTTCCACCTTTCGCGCACCGCAGCGAGGACATGTTCGCACGGCTGAAGCGGTGATCGACTGAAACCTCTCGAACTCGAAGCCGCAGCCGCGGCAGATGTACTCGTATGTCGGCATGGTCAGGTGGCAGCGCGCGCGACGGCAACCTTCGCGGGGCGCAGCGGCACATCGCCGAGGCGATAGCCAGCCTGCATGCACTGCGCAACGCGTCCGGCTGGAACCGTGCTCGAGGGCTGCTCCAGAACCGCCTCATGCAGCATCGGATTGAACTCATCGCCGGCTGCAGGATCGATACGGTCTACGCCGCACTGCGCCAGTGCCTTCAGGAGCTCAGTCCGTAGCAGCGTCACGCCGTCGGCGAGCTTGTCCGCGGGCAGGGATCGCAAGTTGTGTCCAAGCGCAAGATCCATGTTCTCCAGCACAGGAACGATCGCACGCGCAACAAAGGAGATCCCGATCTCCCGCGCACGCGTCTCATTTTCTCGCGCGCGCCTTTGGAAGTTCTGGAAGTCCGCAAGCACTCGGAGATACGCCTGCTGACGCTCTTCGATCTGCCGCTGCAACTCCACAAGCGGATCGCTCTCTGTTCCGGCTGCGGTCACCGTGGCATCGGACGTATCCGAAACCGCGGTCTCTTGAGCCGCTCCTGCATCATCTTGGGTGTGCTTCGGTTTCACTTCCATCATCGTGTCTCGTTCCTTCGTCTGCCTACGGTTGATCGTTCGTGGGTACCTCGCGCCATCTGTGGAGCATCAGGTCTCGCTCCCTGCAATCGAGTCCTTGATCTTCTTGAAGAAACTCTTCTCGGGCGGACGGATCTCCTCACCATCCGTGGCATCGAGTTTCGCGAACTCTTCAAGCAGCCGACGCTGCTCCGCCGAAAGCCTACGCGGGACCACGATTCGCAACCCGATCCGCAGATCACCGCGCTGTTCAGGCTTGCGAAGGTGGGGGAGTCCGGCGCTCTCAAGCGTGACGATGTCCCCGTCCCGCGATCCCTTCGGAATCTCGACTTCCTGAGGACCTTCGAGCGTCTCCACGCGCACGCGCCCACCCAGCGCCGCAAGGGGAAAACTGATGTCGCGCGAGCAAACCAAATCATCTTCGACGCGCTCAAACGATTCATGATCGCTGACGGCGATCACCACATGCAGATCGCCGCGAGGGCCCTTGCCGGCCGCATCCACTTCCTGCGGTGGAGGCTCACCCTCGCCCGCAACGCGGATCACCTGACCTTCCGCAATTCCCTTGGGAATGCGCACGGAGAGACTTCGCTTTCGTGGAACGCGCCCAGCGCCTCGGCACTCCGGGCACGCCTCACTGATGACAGTTCCTCGGCCGCGGCAGTTCGGGCAGGTCGTCACCATCCGGAACATCCCGCCGAGTCCTGCTTGTGCCACCTGCCCACTGCCGCCGCATGTGGGGCACTGGATCGGCTTGGTTCCCTTCTTGGCGCCGCTTCCCTCGCACGCGCCGCACACATCTCGGCGCGTGAAGTTCACCTCGATCTCTTTGCCTCGCAACACATCATCGAGTGTGATCTCGACGCTCGTCTCCAGGTCGTAGCCGCGCACAGGACCGCGCCGCTGTCGACCGCCGCCGAATCCGCCGCCCCCGCCAAAAATGTCATTGAAGATCGAGAAGATGTCGTCAGGCCGCATCCGCGAGAAGTCATGACCCGGTGCTTGACGGAGCCCCGCGTGCCCATACTGGTCGTACAGCGTTCGCCGCTGCGGATCGGAGAGAACCTCGTACGCCTCCGCGCAGACTTTAAACTCGACCTCCGCCTTGGCATCACCCGGGTTGCGATCGGGATGCCACTTCATCGCCATGCGGCGATAGGCGCGCTTGATCTCATCTCCCGAGGCAGTGCGTTCGACGGAGAGCACTTCGTAATAGTCGCGCTCAGCATGCATGACTTATCTCTGCGGCTCGGGATCCATCCAATAAAAGACGGAGGACCGCGAGGCCGAATGCCGCGCGATCCTCCGCCGTGGAGTCATTGGATTCAGGAGACCGCTCCCTCGGTGGGCGTGGTCTCTTCCTTCAGTTCCGTCACCAGCACATCGGTCGTGAGCATGAGCCCTGCAACGCTGGCCGCGTTCTCGATGGCGGTCTTGGCCACCAATGCAGGATCGATGATGCCTGCCTTGATGAGATCCTCGTACTCGCCTGTCGATGCGTTGAAGCCGAACGCGCCCTTGCCTTCGAGCACGCGGTCCACAACGACGTCGCCGTCGGTTCCGAAGTTCGTGGCGATCTGCCACGTCGGCTGGCGAAGCGCCTCGACCACGATGTCGTACCCAAAGACTTCGTCGCCTTCGGCCTTGCGTCGTGCGTTCTTCACCGCTTCGACGGCGCGCAGGAACGCCACGCCGCCACCGGCGACATAGCCCTCCTTTGCTGCCGCCCGAGTGGCGTGCAGTGCGTCATCCACTCGGTCCTTCTTCTCCTTCATGGAAACTTCGGTCGCGGCGCCCACATGGATGATCGCCACGCCGCCCGTCAGCTTCGCAAGGCGCTCATTGAGCTTCTCACGGTCGTAGTCCGACGTGGACTTGTCGTGCTGGGTGCGGATCTGTGCGATGCGATCCTGAATCGCGTTCTTCTTTCCTGCACCCTCGATGATCGTGCACTCGTCCTTGGTCACGACGACGCGCCGCGCGGTGCCGAGTTCGTTCAGCTCGACATCGTTGAGCGTGCGACCGAGATCCTCGGCGAAGAATGTGGCGCCGGTCAGCGTGGCGATGTCGCCCAGCATCGCCTTGCGGCGATCACCGAATCCAGGTGCCTTGACTGCGCAGATCTGGAGCACACCGCGGAGGCGGTTGACGACCAGGGCTGCGAGCGCCTCGTTCTCGACTTCCTCCGCGATGACAAGCAGCGGCTTGCTGGCCGATGCGACCTTGTTCAACAGCGGGAGGAAATCGACGAGATTGGAGATCTTCTTCTCGTACACAAGGACGAGCGCGTTCTCCAGAACGCATTCAGCCTTCTTCGGGTCCGTCATGAAGTACGGCGACAGATAGCCCTTGTCGAAGCACATGCCCTCGACATAGTCGAGCGTGGTGTCGGCAGTCTTGCCTTCCTCGATCTCGACGACCCCGGTGGCGCCAACCTTGTCGATCGCCTCAGCGATGAGCGAACCGATGTCGCCATCATGATTCGCGCTGACCGTCGCAATCTTGGCGAGGTCATCGCGGCCCTTGCACTTCGTCGCGGAGGCGGTGATGCTTTCGCCCGCGATGCGTGCGGCGTCGTTGACGCCGCGCTGAATCGCGACGGCGTTCGCGCCCGTCGCGACGAACTTGAGCCCGCCATTGAAGATCGCCGACGCCAGCACGGTGGCAGCCGTGGTGCCATCGCCCGCAATGTCCGCTGTCTTCTTCGCCACCTGCGCCACGAGCTTTGCGCCCATGCTCTGGAACGGTTCCGAGAGTTCCACTTCTTTCGCCACGCTCACGCCGTCTTTCGTGACGGATGGGCTGCCAAAGGACTTTTGCACGATCACATTGCGCCCTGCTGGACCCATCGTGACAGCGACCGCCTTCGCGATCTGATCGACGCCGCGCTTCAATTCCGTGTGCGCTGCAGTCGAGAACTTCATTTGCTTGCTGGACATGTGTGTATGCCTTCTCTTGGGTTGGTGTGTCGTTCCGATCAGCCTTCGATCACGCCGAGCAGTTCGCTCTCGCGGATGATGAGGTGCGTCACGCTCTTGATCTCGATCTCGGTTCCCGAGTACTTGCCGAAGACGACGGTGTCGCCCTTGGTGACGGTGGGCTTGAGACGGGTGCCGTTCTCAAGCAGTTTGCCTGGACCGACGGAAATGACTTTGCCCTGCATCGGCTTTTCCTTCGAAGTTTCCGGCAGGAAGATTCCAGATGCGGTCTTGGTTTCTGGGTCGAGGGGCTTGACGACGATGCGGTCCTCGAGTGGTCGAACGGTGCTCATGTGTGTTCTCCGTAAAAAGTTGTTGGTGATTCGTACAGTTGTGATTGACAGAAAAATGTTTCGTGATCAGCGCGCGTGGCGGGGGAGAAAAATCAGAAGTCCATGCCTCCCATGCCACCCATACCGCCCATGCCACCCATGCCGCCCATGCCACCCATGCCGCCCATGCCGTGGTCATGTCCGTGGCCGCCGCCCTTGCCTTCATCCTTTGGCTTTGGTGCCTCGGTGATGATCGAGTCGGTCGCGAGCAGCAGGCCGGCAACGCTCGCCGCGTTCTGCAGCGCAGCACGGTCCACCTTGGCGGGGGTGATGACGCCCTGCTTGAGCAGGTCGCCGTAGGTGCGGGTGAGCGCATTGAAGCCTTCGCTGCCCTTGAGTGCGGAGACCTTCGCCACCACGACCGATCCACGCTCGCCTGCATTCACCGCGATCGTGGCGAGCGGAACAACCAAAGCCTCGGCGACTGTGTCAACGCCGAAGACTTCGTCGCCTTCGAGCTGCTCACGGACCTTCTTGAGGCCAGGGATCGCGCGGATGAAGGACAGTCCGCCACCGGGCACGACGCCTTCAGCAACGGCGGCGCGCGTGGCGTGGAGTGCGTCTTCGACGCGTCCCTTCTTCTCCTTCAGCTCCGTTTCGCTGCTCGCGCCCACCTTGATCTGTGCAATGCCGCCCGCGAGCTTCGCGAGGCGTTCCTGCAGCTTCTCGCGGTCGTAGTCGGAATCGGTGCGCTCGATCTCGCTGCGGATCTGTGTGCAACGTCCCTGAATGGACTTGGTGCTGCCTGCACCCTCGACGATCGTGGTGTTGTCCGAGTCGACGGTGACCTTCTTCGCCTGGCCGAGCTGGGAGATCGCGATCTTGTCGAGTTCGATTCCGAGATCCTTCATGATGGCCGTGCCGCCCGTGAGGATTGCAATGTCCTCGAGCATGGCCTTGCGGCGGTCGCCGTAGCCGGGCGCCTTCACGGCGCACACGTTCAGAACGCCGCGCATCTTGTTGATCACGAGCGTGCTGAGCGCCTCGCCCGTCACATCTTCTGCAATGATCAGCAGCGGCTTCTTGGACTCCATGACCTTCTCGAGGAAGGGCACCAGCTTGGTGACCGAGTCGATCTTGTCCTCATGGATCAGGACGAGTGCCTTGTCGAACTCGACCTCCATGTCTTCGGTGTTGGTGACAAAGTTCGCGCTGAGGTAACCGCGGTCAAAGCGCATGCCTTCCACGACGTCCACGATCGTGTCGCGCCCCTTGCCCTCTTCAACGGTGATGACCCCGTCCTTTCCGACCTTCTCGAACGCTTCCGCCATGATCGTGCCGACTTCCGAATCATTGTTGGCGCTGATCGTGGCAACGTGCTCAATACCGCCTTCCACGTTCGCAACCGGGCGCGACAGCGACGCGATCGTTCCCGTCACGCTCTCGACGCCTTTGCGCATGCCGCGGATCAGCGCATTCGGATCTGCGCCTGCGGCGATGAACTTGAGTCCGCTTCGGAAGAGTGCTTCCGCGAGCACGGTCGCAGTGGTGGTGCCATCGCCCGCATCGTCGGATGTTTTGGTCGCGGCCTCCTTCACCAACTTCGCGCCCATGTTCTCCACCTTGTTTCGAAGTTCGATCTCCTCGGCAACGGTCACGCCGTCCTTGGTGACCGAGGGTCCGCCCCAGCTCTTGTCCAGCACCGCGTTTCGTCCACGAGGACCGAGTGTGCTCTTGACCGCGTTGGCGAGCTTCTCGACGCCAGCGAGGAGCTGCTTGCGAGCTTGGGTATCAAATGTGAGGTCCTTGACTGCCATGGTGTTCTCCAGTTTCTTGGGGGTTGCTTCAGGTGTCTTTCGTTCGGAACAGTTCTTCTGGGGAAGGGGGTCTGAACGCGCAGCGCAGGGCGGCGCGAAAGAGAACACCTAGCAAAAGGTGTGCCACACCTAAAAAAGTTGTTTGCCAGCAGCAAGAACACTCGTGGCGCATTGGAAAAAGGCCCAAGGCACCAAAGGATGGGCCTCAAAGATTGCGGGTGCCAATGCGTGAGAGAGGGATGGCGCCGAGCGATTAGCCTCGGCTCACCATGGCACAACGGCCCCCCCAAACGTTCCTGTCAATCGTGTTGGCTTCCTGCACAGTCGTTCTGTCCGCAGCAGCACCAGCCGCAGAGCCGCGATTTGCCGTGCAGCCGCAAGGTGCTGCGTCGGCAGCCACGCCACCCATTGTGGCGCCGGCACCAGCGTGGCCCACCGACGATGCAGGACTCAAGGCACTCGCCACGAAGGTGATCACCAACTGGTTCGAGACACTCGCACGCGGCGACAGTGCTGCAATCGAAGCGCAACTGTTGCCGTGTGCGCAAGTGGTGGCGTTTGATGGCACGACGGACCGTGCGCTCTCGGTCGCGCGTGTGAAGGACAGCGCGACGCACGACGTCGCGGTTTCCAATGTCGTTGCAACACGCGTGGGCGATGCGATGGTCACCACCTGCATCGTCCGCGCACAGCAGAGAGTGGGCGGCGCCGATTTGACCGGTGATGCGCCACGCATTGGCGTGTGGGTTCCTTTCGATGGTGGATGGAAGATCGCCGCATGGGCATCGCTGCATCAGCCCTCGCCGCGTCCTGCTCCCGCGGCGCCGGCATTTGCGGGAGAGGCAGCGATTTCGGCCGAGGGAACGGCGATGCTGACGCGCTTTCTTGATGCGCAGCGCGCCAAGGATCTGAACCCTTTCGAGAAGATGCTTGCGCCAGGCCTGCAGGTGGTGAACTTCAAGGGGCAGAAGACCCGAGCGGATCTCGTGCAGGGTGCGAGCCACGCCACCACCGAACCGGCGAAGTTGAACGATGTCCGCACCACGCGCTGCGGTGAGCTCACCATCGTCACCTGCAACCTGTCGATG
The DNA here is from genome assembly GCA_016872915.1 of Planctomycetota bacterium. Taxonomy (GTDB): domain Bacteria; phylum Planctomycetota; class Phycisphaerae; order Phycisphaerales; family SM1A02; genus F1-60-MAGs104. Next base: position 39,151 of record VGYQ01000012.1, read on the forward strand.
CAGCAGAAGATCGGTTTCAACACGCTGCCTGCGGATCCTGCGCCGTTTCTCGCAGTTTTTTCGGGTACGGGCGATACGGCGACCGTGATCGCGCTCGGCAACACAAATCGGCCCAAGTAAAGGGCTCGCACGCCCGCAAAGCGACGCCGTGTTTCAGTTCGGGGACTCGCCGCGCGAGGTCGGTTCCACGACGCGGATGACATCCGCGAGTTCTGGCGGCGGTGCGTTCAGAATCTGCCGAATCCACCAGAAATTGATCACCAGATAAATGCCGCCCATCATCAGCAGTCCGCCGGTGACGAATGAGAGCGCGCGCAGGAGCACGGCGAGATCAGGAGACGCAAGCGATGGCAGCACGCTTGCACCGAAGGAGGTTGAGAGCGTGATCGCACCCGTAATCGTCATCGCTTCGAGCGACTGACGCGCATGGCCCGCGTGACGGAAGCGGCGACATCGCCGACCGAGCATGGCCGCGAAGCGATTGAGCCCTGCTGCTGCGATGGTGGCAGCCACCAACTGGAGCGTGAGGCACATGAACCAGAGCCCTGCGTTCGAGAGATGCGTGATGGATTGCAGGTCAACGAACACGCCAACACATGCAGCGAATGCTGCGGCGCACCAGATCGATACACCCCACAGAAGCCATCGTCGTGCTGCACCCGTTTCCATCATGAGCACCTCGTCGTCGCGGCGTGCGAGAAGCACGGCGGAGAGTGTGAATGTCAGCGCCGCGAGGCAGGAGAGCACAACGGCAACGCGGTCCACGGGACCACCGTCGGGCGGCAACGGTGAACGCCCAAGTTCGGCGAAGCCGCGCGCAATCATGGGCGAGGTGACTGCCACAAGCCACACCAGGATGCCGATGCCGACGCCGAGCAGAGCTCCCGCCACACGTCGAGCATGGAGGGGGCGAGCGAGCGCTTGGGATGGAAGGTCGAGTGTCTCAACGAGCGACACCATCACGGGCGTGGAGCACTCTGGGCAAACACCGTTTGGCCGCAGCCCGCGGAGGATGTGTCCGCATCCAACGCAACGGAGATCGTGGGTGACCACCTTCGGCTGCACACCACAAGCGTATCCTCGCGGGATGGATGCCATCGCAGCGCTACGGCAGGGGATCGCGTCGGTGTTTTTCGGGAACCCGCTCGCGGTCGACCGCATCGTGTGTTGTCTGCTCGCGCGCGGTCATCTGCTGATCGAGGATGTGCCCGGTGTCGGCAAGACGATCCTCGCACAGGCCATCGCACGCAGCCTGCGCTGTTCGTTCTCGCGGATTCAGTGCACGCCCGATCTGCTGCCCACCGACATCACGGGTGTTGCCGTCTTGGACCGCGCGTCGGGATCACTGACGTTTCGACCCGGACCTGTCTTTGCGAATGTTGTTCTCGCCGACGAGATCAATCGGGCGACGCCTCGCACGCAAAGCGCCCTCCTCGAGGCGATGGGCGAGGGGACGGTCACGGCCGAGGGGCAGGTGCACACCCTTCCGAGCCCATTTCTCGTCGTGGCAACGCAAAACCCGAGCGATTTCACAGGCACATTTCTGCTTCCAGAGAACCAGCTCGACCGCTTCCTGATGCGGATCAGTTTGGGCTATCCCGCGGCAGATGATGAGGCACAAATCATTTTGCAGCAGCCCGCGCGGAGTGCACTTGCACGTCTGCAGCCTGTGCTCGATGCGCAGCAGGTCCTTGCGCTTCAGGCGGAGGTGGACGCCGTGCGAATAGATCCCGCGCTCATCGGTTACATCATCTCGGTCGCGCATGCGACGCGGCAGCATCCACAGTTGCAGCTTGGCGTCAGTCCGCGCGGGGCGTTGGCACTGGCCCAGGCCTCGCGCGCGGCGGCGCGTTTCGCAGGGCGCGATTATGTGGTTCCCGAGGACATTGTCGACAGCATCGAGCCCGTGTGCGCACACCGCGTCGTCCTGCGCGCGGGCGGGAGTGGTGATGTGGGTGCGCGCGTGGCTCGTCTGCTGCGCGAAGTGCTTGAGTCGGTCGCGAGCCCCGCCTAGTGGCCGCGATGGCTTGGGCGGCGCTCACAGCAGCGAGAGCGATGGGACTTCGCTGCCGAGCCGCAGCCATGTGATCCGAAGGATCCGCCAGCAGCCATCCTGCTCGCGAACGACTTCAAAGTGCCAGCGTGTCGGCACCGCACCGGCCGAGGAGGCCGTGGTTGTTCGGCAGGCGATCTCGACAATGCCTGCATCGTCAGAGAGCGTGCGCGCATCCAGCGAGAGCAGTGTGTTGGATTCGATGCGATGGCGTCCGGCGAAGGAATCGAATGCTCGGTCGATTCGATCGCGTCCCTCACCCGGACTGTTCAGGCGGCCCACATGAATAGAGGCGCGTTCACTGAAGCACTCTTTTGCCGCGGCGACATCACCCGCGACCACAGCCGAGACGAGTTGTTCCACCTTTTGCTGCGCATACTCGCCTGGTGTGATGATGCTCCAGCCGACTGCCGCCATGAGCGCACCCAGGAGCAGGGGAGCGGCAGCGCAGGCGACCAGACGCAGGGACCCCCGCCGAAGCCCAATCCATGCAAGGAGGGCGGACGCTGCAGTGCCCGCCAGCACGATCCAAACAGGATGTTCGGCAATCCACTGCAAGTCGACGGCAGCATAGGAATAGGATGGAGCACTGTGAGCCAATCGGTGTCCGTCAATTTCTCAGTGCCGATCGCGCTGTTTCCGCTGCCCGGCGTCTGCCTGCTGCCGCACACGGCGTTGCCGCTGCACATCTTCGAGCCGCGCTACCGCCAGATGGTGGCGTGCGCGCTTGAACCAGTCGCGCGCGGCAAGTCACCACTGCCGATCGCGATCGCAAGCATCGAGCCGAGTGCATCACCGAGCATGAGCCCCCATGCGCCGAAGGAGAGACGAAACCCGCCGCTGCGCAATGTGGTGTGCGTCGGTCACATCGTGCAGCACCAAGAACGTGAGGATGGCCGATACGACATTGTGCTGCAGGGACTCTGCCGCGCGGCGATCGATCGTTTGGATGAACCGACTGCGGCTCGCTGGTATCGCCAGGCCATGTTGCATCCGATTGAGAACCCGCAGCGACGCGTTCGGGGGCTCGGACGAGTTCGTTCCGAGATGCGCTCGATGCTGTCGGGGATGCGCATGCAGCGCATGCATGCGGCGCGCACGATCGTGGATTGGATCGAGCGTCCTGAACTGTCGAACGAAGTGGCGCTCGAATTGGTGGCGTTCGCGATGGTGAGGGATGAGGCGCTCCGCTATCAGTTGCTCGCTGAGCACGACGCGATGGAACGCGCCAAGCTGATCTGGGGAGATCTCTGCCGCATGGACCGTTTCCTTGCCAAGGCTGAAGCACAGAAGCTGCGCGTTCCGCCTCGCGGGATGAATTGGAACTGATTCGTGGCGCGCCGAACGAATGTGGATGCCGAACAGTTCTGGCTCGCCAAGTCGGAGCCCGATGTGTATTCGATCAGCGATTTGCGCCGTGATGGTTCGACGCTGTGGGATGGAGTACGCAACTACCAGGCTCGGAATTTCTTGCGTTCCATGCAGGTGGGTGACCAGATCCTGTTTCATCACTCCAATGGTGATCCGAGCGGTGTGGTCGGCACCGCGACCGTCGTGGGTCTCGCGCAGCCCGATTCCACGCAGTTCGATCCACGCAGCGAGGGCTTTGATGGCGCCTCGAAGCGCGAGGATCCGCGGTGGTGCGCCGTGAAGGTGCGTTTCAAGTCACGATTCGTCGTTCCTGTGACGCTGCAAATGATGCGTGCAGACAGGGCACTCTCCGGCATGAGGATCCTGCAGCGGGGCAATCGACTTTCGGTGACGCCTGTCACCGCGGCAGAGTTCGCTCGCGTCGTGGAACTCGGCGGTTCGTAGGCGGCGGTCCGGTGGCGTAGCATCGCAGGAAAGGTTGGGCGTACGGCTGGCGCGTGCCCGCCCGTCCCGACTGCGCTGTATGGAGTGAAGAAAACGATGACAAATGTCCTCGGACAACTTGCGGCTGGACTCGGAGTTCTCATGATCGTGGTTGTCGGTCTCGTGGTGCTCGCCATCATCGTCGGTCTGTATGTGATGGGCGTTTACAACTCGCTGCAAAGACTTCGTGTGGCGACCGAGTCTGCGTTCAGCGGTATCGACGTTCAACTGAAGCGTCGTCATGATCTGATCCCGAATCTCGTCAGCACCGTGCAGGGCTACGCGGCGCACGAGCGCGGCACACTTGAGGCGGTGATTCAGGCCCGCGCCGCTGCGATGAAAGGCGGGACCATCGCCGAGCGTGGCGAGGCGGAGGGGCAGTTGACGGGTGCACTCGGGCGTCTGATGGCGGTCGCCGAGGCATATCCCGACTTGAAGGCGAATCAGAACTTCCTGCAGTTGCAAGGGGAGTTGTCGGGTCTCGAGAGCGGTATCGCGCAGTCGCGCGGCGGCTTCAACGGATCGGCGCAGGGTTTCAACGCAACGCTCGCCCAGTTCCCCGCCAACATCGTTGGGCGACTCTTCGGGTTCACGCCATTCGACTTCTTCAAGGCGGGCGAGTCGGAGCGTGCAGTGCCAGTGGTGAAGTTCTGACGATGGGTCGAGCAGGGCGCCCGAAAGCCCTGCCCATGTGAGGAGCGGTCACGGATGGCCAAAGAACGAATCGTGTCGGCGACGGCGCAGTCGGATGATGAGGCAACTGCAGTGCCATCGATCCGTCCCCAGCGAATGGCGGAGTATGTGGGACAGTCGTCGCTCAAGGAACGGCTCGGCATCGCGCTCTCCGCGGCGAAGCAGCGGGGGAAGCCGATGGAGCATGTTCTGCTGCACGGACCGCCGGGGCTTGGCAAGACCACGCTCGCGCATGTCATCGCGAATGAAATGGATGCGCATGCGTCCGTCACAAGTGGACCTGCATTGACGAAGGCGGGAGATCTGGTGGGCATGCTCACGCGAATGCAGGAGCGTGATGTGCTGTTCATCGATGAGATCCATCGTTTGCCGGCTTCGGTCGAGGAGTACATCTATCCCGCGATGGAGGACTTCCGAATCGACTTCACGGTCGATTCGGGGATGCACGCCAAGGTCGTGACGGTCAACTTGAAGCCATTCACCATCATCGGTGCGACAACGCGACCTGGTCTGCTGACCCAGGCACTTCGAACGCGCTTTGGCATCACGCATCACCTGGGCTTCTACCCGGAGGGTGATTTGCTGGCGATCCTTGAGCGGGCCTCGCGCATTTTGGATGTGGGTTCGGTGGCGAAGGATGCCCTTGCGATGATCGCTTCGCGCAGTCGCGGGACACCGCGTGTGGCGCTGCGTCTGCTCCGCCGCGTTCATGACTTCGCACTCGTGCGAGGCGACGGGTCGGTCGGCACGGGCACGGTCGATGCGGCGCTCGAGTTGGAGTCGGTGGATGCGGTTGGACTCGATGCGCTCGACCGCAAGTACCTGACGACGCTTGGCGGCGTGTACCAAGGCGGTCCGGTTGGCGTCGAAGCGCTCGCCGCTTCGATGGGTGAGGATGGTGGCACGCTGGAGGATGTGGTGGAACCATTCTTGCTGCAAACTGGATTCGTCGCCCGCACACGGCAGGGCAGACGCATCACCGCCGCGGGCGCGAAGCATGTCCATCTCGCATTTTCGCCGACGACAGAGGACCGCTCGAGCCTGTTCCCCGAATGACCGGCGCGGGACGCCCGAACTACTGTTCGGCAAGTCCCGGCACGAGTGAGCCGCCCTGCGCGAGAGATTCAGGATCGATCCCGAGTCCGCCGCCACCCGCTCCAGGAATCTGGATGCTGGCATTGAAGGTAGTGAGATCGGTGATCTTGTTGTACGAGGCGCCGATCGAGAGGAAGAAGTCCGGGAAAGTTCTGGTCAGAGCTGCGGAGAATGCGCGGAAGTCCTCTTGTATGAGGTCGTACTGGGGCGCGACGGTGAGTGCATACTTTTTGCTCAACTGGTATGCGAATCCGCCCTGCAGGAACTCGTCGGCCGGATAGCCAGCGACACCGAAGGTATTCACATAGCGGTACTCCGCAAAGACGCGCACATCAGGCGACTGCTGCACGCTGCCACCAATGGTGCCACGCCCAAGATCGGTGAGTCCAAAGCTGTTCAGCGAGTTGCCTCGGTTCTGGAGCAGGTAGGTGCCTTGCCCGTACAGCGAGAACGCATCGCTCAGTTGCCAGGTTGCATTGGAATAGACATGGTCGCCCCACTGCGAATACTCAGGGCGCCACGAATAGAAGGTGGGCATGGGTGACTGCGAGTACTGCAGACCGAACGGGTCGGTCACGGTGGTCGTTGGCTGCAGCGAGTTTCCTTGATTGTCGACTGCTGCACCGACATTCAGCACGAGCCAATCGACGGAACGCCAGTTGCCAGGACCGCCGCGCATCGTCTGCAACTTGTTGGAGATCGCAGCATGGGCAACGGCTGCTCCCGAAGTGGCTTCCACGTCCTGGTCGTACACCGGCATGCTGAGCACGCTCTGCGAGTTCCAGCCATACCACAGCATGGCGCTCGGCTGGATCACATGATGAAGACGATTCAGATCGAGGAACGCGCTGCGCACGGAGTTGTAGTTGGCGGTCCACTCGGTGGAGAAGCGACTGCCCGCCCCGGCGAGGGCTCGCCAGTCCGAAGCACCAGGGTTGTAGTCCTTGAAGTTGTTGAGGATGTACGCGGCGACTTGTCCATGCACGAAAGGCACCGCCTTCAGCGAACCAAACTGGAGTGGCAGTGAGAGTTCCTGCCGCGTGAAGATGCGCGAGCGCGTCAGCCCGTCATAGCCGGCGGACTCGTAGGCATTCTTCACGCTGAGAGTGGATGGATAGCGCCTCGATGTCGAGAACGCGAGCGATGGAATGCCGAGCTGCGACGGTGATCCCGACTGCAGATCGAGCCGCATGAGATTGCCCGAATACTGCTGCGACCAAGTGACCGTATCGCCGAAAAGTGAATCGCCGTACCGCTGATAGGCCAGCTCCGGCAGCTTGTCGGTGATGTAGGGGCGCGAGGCAAGGATCGATCCGTTGGAGATGAAGTTGTTCGGGTTGTACTTGAGCAGCAGCGACAGGGAATTGTTCCCGTCTTGCCAGTTCAAGTAGCCCATCGTCTCGTACTCCCGCCGATTGA
>VGYQ01000013.1 GCA_016872915.1 Planctomycetota bacterium
CGGCGAGTAAATCAGCTGCGGCGTTCCAAATCCTGACGCCATCGGCGCAGCAGGTCGAACGCTTCCATGGGCGATAGCGATTCGATCTGCAGCGCACGCATCTCGTCGATCACCGCTTGGTGCGTGGCGCTTCCCGCGCTTGCCGCACCTGCTGTGTCTGTTGCGCTTGGCGTGCGCGATGCATGCGAATCGAAAAGGCCAGGCTGCGCGTCGCGCGCCGCGCTCGACGGCGGAGCGACTTGCGTGTGCACCGCGAGCGTTTCCAGAATGCGTCGGGCGCGCTCGACAACAGCCAATGGAACGCCCGCAAGCTTCGCAACGTGAATGCCGTAGGAGCGGTCGGCGCGCCCAGGTTCGATGCGGTGGAGGAAGATCACCTCGTCCTTCCACTCTCGCACAACGACCTGCAAGTTGCCGATCGACGGCATCTCATCCGCAAGCGCAGTGAGTTCGTGGTAGTGCGTGGCGAAGAGCGTTCGAACCCCGCGGTCCGCCAGGCATTCTGTGATCGCCCATGCGAGGCTGAGTCCATCGAGTGTGCTGGTTCCACGCCCGATTTCATCGAGAATCACCAGGCTGCTGCGCGTCGCATGGTGGAGAATGTTCGCCGTCTCGGTCATCTCCACCATGAAGGTGGAACGCCCGCTATGCAGCTCATCGCCAGCGCCGATGCGTGCGAAGATGCGGTCGCAGAGTCCAACCGCTGCGTCATCGGCTGGTACGAAACTGCCTGCGAGTGCGAGCAGTGCGATGATCGCATTTTGACGGATGAAGGTCGACTTGCCCGCCATGTTCGGACCCGTTACAAGCGCAAGCGTGTGACGAGACCGGTTGCCGCCGTCCTCCGTATTCGCGCCAAGCATGCAGTCGTTCGGCACGAACGACGCGCCGAGCGTTTGATCGAGCACCATGTGCCTGCCGCCACGCACGGCGAGCAGGGGTTCATCGGCAATGTTCGGACGCACGAGTCGCTGCCGGACGGCGGTCTGCGCGAAACAGCTGATGACGTCCAGTTCTCCCATGCACTGCGCATACGCGGCAAGTCCCTCGGCATGCGATGCGACTTCCTCGAGCAACTGCTCGAAGAGTTGGCGCTCGCGCTCCAGAGCCCGCGCCTCGGCAGTCAGCACGCGCTCCTCGAATCCCTTGAGTTCGGGAGTGATGTACCGCTCCGCATTGCGAAGCGTCTGCTTGCGCGTGAATGTGGCGGGGGCACGCGCCGCCTGCGACTGCGTGAGTTCGATGTAGTAGCCGAAGACGCGGTTGTAGCCCGTCTTGAGGCTCTCGATCCCCGTCTCTGCGATCAGCTGCGCTTGGTAACGCGCGAGCCATTCGCCCGCATCGCGCTGGAGCGAACGAGCCGCGTCGAGATCGCTGTCGAACCCGTCGCGGAAGAGTCCGCCCTCGCGCAGATGCGCGGGCGGGTCCTCCACACACGCCGCCACGAGGTGTGCGCCGAGCGCAGTCAGCGGACCAGCCATCGACTGCAGTCGGCGGTGCCACGCGGCAAGCGGGGGAGTGCCTTCGAGCAGTTCCGAGGTGCTTGTTGCCGCGGCAACGCTGCGTCCGAGCGCCACGACATCGCGCGGTGTCGCGCGGCGCATGGCCACGCGACCGTGGATGCGCGCGACATCCTGCACGCGACCGAGGACGCCGGCGAGCGCCTCGCGGAGCGCGCCGTCCTGAACGAGCACCGATACCGCAGCGAGCCGCCCCTCGATCGCACCTCGGTCGCGAAGCGGAAAGCAGAGCCAGTCGCGCAGCAGCCGCCGACCCATCGGTGTGCGCGCTCCCGTGAAGACCGACAGAAGCGAACCATCCGCCGAACCACTCAGCGCGGTGCGTTCCACTTCGAGTGCGCGCAGTGTCCACGCATCGAGCACGACCGACTGCGCACGGTTTACCGCGTGTGGCGGTCGCAGATGGGCAAGCGACCGAACGCCCGCCGAGGTTCCTGCCGCACCATCGACTGCAAGACCGGACTGCGTCTCGAGCAAGTACGCCAGAAGCCCGCCCGCCGCGCACACGCTCGCATCATCGAGTCCCCACGCGGCAGTCGAGTGAACGCCGAAGTGCCTTCGCAGGCACGCATCTGCCTCCTCGCGCGCAAGGGTCCAGGGCGGACGGACAGTGACAGCCGCACGGATCGGTCGTGCAAGATCGGCCAGCAGCCCGGTCGGTCCCTGCGCCGCATCGGCAACGACCAGTTCGCTGATGCCCAACCGAGCAAGTTCATCGCCGACCTCCGACGCGTCACACGCGACCGTATCAAAGTGACCTGTCGAAAGTTCGGCAACGGCGATCGCCGCGCGCGAACCCATCACGACGGCCGCCGCCACCGCATTTCGCGCAGCGGCATCAAGCAGCGAGTCGTCCACGCGTGTTCCTGGCGTGACCACGCGAACAACCGCGCGCTCGACCACACCCTTGGCATCCTTTGGATCCTGAATCTGCTCGCACACGGCGACTCGCTCGCCATGCTCCACAAGTCGGCGCAGATAACCCTCCGCAGAATGGAAGGGGACGCCTGCCATCGGAATACCTGCCGTGCGCTGCGTCAGCGTGATGCCGAGGATGCGGTGAGCCCGCACGGCATCGTCGTCGAACATCTCGTAGAAGTCGCCAAGGCGAAAGAAGAGCATGCAGCCTGGGTGTTCACGCTTGAAGCGTTCGTACTGCCGCATCGCCGGCGTATCGCGCGATGGTGCAGACGGAACAGACGGTGATCCAGCAGCACTCGGCGCGGTGCTGCCGCCATCGTTCTCCACCTTCTGCTTCGCCTGCTGCACGGTTGGAAAGCGTACAGCCGCGACGAACGAGCGGCCGCACTCTCATGCGCGGCGGCTGCGTGTGGGTGAAGCGCGCCGCTTTGCGCTACACTCTCGCTCCTCCTGATTTGGGGTGGTAGCTCAATTGGGAGAGCGCTTGAATCGCATTCAAGAGGTTGTGAGTTCGATCCTCATCCACTCCACTCGCCCCGCCCGCAACGGCGGGGTTTTCATTTCCGCCGCTTGGACGCGTGCGCCTGGAGGGGCAGCGCCGTCGTACCCCGCGCCTTTGCGGCGAAGCGTTACGCTTCGGCAATGGCCGTGCTGCTGCTGATCGACAACTACGACTCCTTCACATGGAATCTTGTGCAGGCATTCAGCACGCTCGACCGCAGCATCGATGTCCGCGTGGTGCGCAACGATGCCATCGATGCGGCCGCTGCGCGCGCCATGAAGCCGCGGTGGTTGGTGCTCTCGCCAGGTCCATGCACGCCGCGCGAGAGCGGGGCGTGTGCGCCAGTACTACGCGCGCTGCGCGGTGCAGTACCGATTCTTGGTGTGTGCCTTGGTCACCAGACCATCGGTGATGCGCATGGCATGGTGGTGCGCCGCAACGATCAGCCGATGCACGGCAAGACTTCTGAGATCCACCACGATCGCCGTGGTCTCTTTGCAGGGCTTCCTGAACCGTTCATCGCCACGCGCTATCACTCGCTGGTGGTCGAGCGTTCGACCGTTGGCAGCGACTTCGAAGTCTCTGCATGGACCGACCGCGGCGAGGTGATGGGGCTTCGCTGGCGAGCGCCCGCCGGCGCCGCTGCGATGGAGGGAGTGCAGTTCCACCCAGAGAGTTTTCTGACAACCGACGGACCGAAGTTGTTGGCGAACTTTCTTGCGATGCCAGCAGCGTGATGCCGAAGCGAGCCGTTACTCGCCTGGAATGTGCGTGATCACGCCTTCCCATGGGCTCGACGCCGTTGCGTAGCGGCGGCGGGGGATGCGTCCCGCACGCAGCCCGACGAATCCACTCTCGCACGCGAGCCGCATGGCGTGCGCCATCGCCACGGGATCGCGCGCGTGGGCAATCCCCGTGTTCAGCAGTACTCCATCCGCGCCAAGTTCCATCGCAAGCGTTACATCGCTTGGCGTTCCAACGCCTGCATCGACAATGACGGGGTAGTCCGGATCGCCGCCCGCCTCTGGATCCTTCAGCATCTCCAAGATGATGGAGATGGCCGATGGGTTCGCGATGCCACGGCCTGATCCGATGGGGCTGCCCGCGGGCATCACGCTCGCTGCGCCTGCCTCACGCAGGCGCACAGCCATGATCGGGTCATCGCTGGTGTAGCACAGCACCTCGAATCCATCGCGCACCAATTCGCGGCACGCCTCAAGCGTGCCCACGGGATCGGGAAGCAGCGTGCGACGATCCCCGAGCACCTCCAGTTTCACCCAGCGTGCGCCCGCGTTCCCACACTGCTCGAGAATGTCTCGCCCAAGCCGCGAAACGCGCACCGCATCTTCCGCGCTGAAACATCCTGCGGTATTCGGAAGGATCGTGACTCGCGAAAGATCGAGCGCATCGAGCAGCGAGCGCCCCTGCGCATCGATCAACCGCTCGCGCCGTACCGCGACCGTGACGACATCGGCGCCCGCCGCCTCGATCGCGCGGTTCATCGTCTCAAAGTCTGGGTACTTGCCCGTGCCAACGACCAGTCGGCTGCGAAGCGTGAAGGATCCGACACGCAGGCCTTCCACGGCTTCAGCCTCCACCCACGAGCGTGACGATTTCGACGCGGTCACCAGGCTGCAGCAGAACGCCCTCGCGCTCGCGGTGCCGCACAAGCGTGCCGTTCACTTCCACCGCACAGGGCTGCCCAGCCGGTCGCAGCACGGCAAGCGCCTGCGCAACAGAGCAGCGTTCGGGCAAGTGCTGCGCCGAACCATTGATCATGACTTGCATTTCGCTCATGCCTACTGCGTAAGATTAGCGCGGTGAACCTCTCCGTTCTCACAAGTCCTGTTCGGGCCGTCCTTGCCACGCTGCTGCTGCCGCTCGCGGCACTTGGCTGCAGCAAGCCCGCGTATGACACCAGCACTCCAGAGGCTGCCATCGAGGCGGTGCAGAAGATGCTCGAGGACGGTCACCCCGAGATGCTGCCGACGCTCATCGAGATCAAGGCGCGCGACGTCACCTTTGACGACGGCGTCACGGAGGCAAGCGCGATTGCCGAGGTGAAGGGGAAGGCGGGCGACATGATCGCACAGCTCTGGCGGGTTTCGAAGAAGGTGAAGGAGCGTTTCCCGAAGGAACTGCTGCAGGAAGCGAATGTCGCTGGAGACTCGGCCGCGCGCAGCGGCTTCGACTTCCGTGCGCTGGCGCAGCGAGTGCTCGGCGATCCATTTGGTTTCATCACGGAGCAGCGCGAGCGGATGAAGGTGGAAGACCTCGGTGACGGCACCGCCGCCATCAGTATTGACGACGAGCCCGTGTTTGGCGGGGCGCTCACGCTGGTCGAGACAGATGACGGGTGGAAGTTCAATGTGCCTGTCGATGCGCTTCGAACCAATGAGTATTGGCCTGATACGCGACATGAGTGGGCTGTCATCGCGTCCATGATGCTCGGGATCGAGAACTCGCTGAACGATTTTGAGCAGGAGTTCGATGAAGGCAAGATCCGATCAGTACGCGAGGCGGGTGAGCGAGTTGGACGACTCGTGGGCGAGTCGGTCGTCGTGCAGAGCGTCATCTACGGCATGATGAAGCGCGATTCGTAACGCGAAGGCCCGCGCGGGGCAGTGCGCGAGTCGCGGCTCATTGTCAGCGCAGGAAGAGCAGGCTCGTGGCGATGAAGACGGGGATCAGGATCGCCGCAGCCCACGCCATGTAGCCAAAGAATGTGGGCATGCGCACACCGCGTTCCTCGGCGATCGCCTTCACCATGAAGTTTGGTCCGTTGCCGATGTAGGTGTTTGCTCCCATGAACACGGCGCCGAGCGACACCGCGGCAAGCAGGGGTTCCGCCACGACCGATCCATCGACGAGCACGATGGACACACTGCCACTTGGCACGGGCTGCGTGATCGCCGTTGTGAGGAACACAAGATAGGTCGGTGCGTTATCGAGGAAACTCGACAAGATGCCTGACGCCCAGAAGTAGCCGTTGGGCGAGGACAGCCCGAGTTCGCCTCCGCGCTGCTGCAGGACGCCAAGAGGCACCTGCATCGCGACGAAGATGCCGATGAACAGCACGGCAACCTCCAGGATCGGTCCCCACGTGAAACTGTTGACACGGCGAAGTTCGGCGCGCGTGGTGACGAGACTCAGGACTGCACACGCCACCATGACTGCCTCGCGTGCGAAGTTCGGCACGGTCCACGAAGTGCCGAGAAGGGCTCGTCCTGGAATCAGCACGATCACCGCAGCAAGGATGCCCACAAGCCAAAGCAGATTCATGGACCCCGAAAGATGAACGCGCCGCCGCGTCACGGATTCGGCGGCGCGGGCCGCTGCGGGTTCACGGCGAAACATCCACGAATCCACGACCCAGTAGATCGCGAGGACGCTTCCAGAGACGAACAGGAACGGTTTCCACATGTGCAGCGTCCAGAAGAAGGGCACACCGCGCAGATAGCCGAGGAACAGCGGCGGATCACCAATGGGCAGCAAGAGTCCGCCAATGTTTGACACCAGAAAAATGAAGAAGACAACGGTATGAACGACCCGCGTGCGCTGCTGATTGGTCGCCAGCAGCAGTCGAATCAGCAGCACACTTGCGCCGGTGGTTCCCATGATGCTTGCGAGCAGTGTGCCCACAAGCAGGATGCTCGTGTTGGTGGCGGGTGTTGCGGCAAGGTCGCCGCGAATGACGATGCCGCCTGCCACGACATACAGCGATCCAAGCAGGATGATGAACGGGACATACTCGGCGAGCAGCGTGTGCTCCAGCGCGTGCCAAGCGGCACCCACCGAGTCCGTGCCTGCGATGAACAGCAGCGTGGCAACCCCGCATGCGGCTGCCACGATCAACTTGTTTGAGTTGGCATGCCACCAGTGCGCAGCGCGCGGGATCAGCGGCAGCACCGCGATGGCAAGCAGCAGCAGCACAAACGGCAGGCTTCCAAGTGGCCAAAGGGGATGCACGCTGTGCATGTTGGGCAGCGTAGTCATCGGATGAAATGTGTGGCGGTGTGGGTGGGACTCTGCTTGCAACCTAGACTGTGGCGCCCGTCATGGCGATCGCACTCTGCATCCTCGCAGCGAGTCTTGGTCAGGCCGTTCCATCGAGCGCAGCGCTCGCAGGGACGCCTGCATGGGAGGCTGTCGTGGTCGAGTCGCCCGTGGCGTGCGCGATCGATCCCACGGGGCAGGTCGTTGTCGCCGACTCATCGGGTGAAGTCGTGTCGCTCAGCGCGCGCGACGGCAGTGTGCGCTGGCGCGTTGCCGCAGCGGGCAACGAGGCACTCATCGAGCCTGCCGGTATCGCAGTGGAAGCAGGTGGAACGCTCCTGGTGAGTGATGCTCGCGCGCGGCGCATCTTTCGTCTGGCGAAGGACGGCACGCGTGTTGGAGTACTCGAAGCGCAGTCGCCGATCGCCATCCCAGGAGTAGTCGCGGTGGATCCCTCGCCAAGTGGCGGCGGCCGCATTGCCATCGTGGACCGTGCCGATGGGGGTGTTCACATCGTGCTGCCGAGCGGGCAGCCGTTTGGGAGGCTTCCTCGCGAACTGTTCAACGTGGATGGCGCAGTCTGTGTGCCAACGGCGGTTGCGTTTCGCCCCAACGGTGAACTGGTCGTCTCCGCGGCGGAGCAGGACCGTGTGTTCGTCATCGATCTCGGCACGGGCGCGGACAATGCACGCCGAACAGCATCGTGGGGAGGACGCGGACCGTTCCCCGGACTCTTTCGAGGTCCGAGCGGTGTCGCTGCAGCGGGTGAGTGGGTCTTCACTGCAGACACATTCAATCACCGCATCTGCCGGCAAGATGCGAAGGGGCAGGGTCGATTGGCGTATGGACAGCACGCGATCCGCCCGCGTGACGGCAACGGAGCGGTGCATTATCCGCGTGCAGTCAGCGTGACGGAATCAGTGCAGCGCGGTGATTCCACGGGGCCGCTCGCCGTTGTCTGCGAGCCCTTTGAGCGGCGTGTACAGGCCTTTGTCCCTGGATTTGGATCGGAGCCGGCCGACATGCGACTGGAACTGCCGAATCTCGACGGCGTGCAGAGCCACTTTGGCGGGGCCGCCGCACTGGGCGGAGACCGACTGGCGCTGCATGATCCGGAGTCCGGCACGGTGGTGATCTTTGACATGCTCGGCGGTACGCCTCGCCATGTCAGCAACATGTCCGCAAGCGGCGCGAAGCCGCACGAGACCGGACGCATCGATGCACTGTGGATGGATGACCGCGGGCGCCGCGTGCTGCTTGCCGATGGTGGTCTGCGCCGCCTCGCGCTGTGGGAACTGACGGAGCGACCGAAGGAGATCATCTTTGAACCGTTCATGGCGAAACTTGTGAAGACTCGCCCGTACGACCGGCTTGGAAGTGGACCGAACTGCATGGTGGTTGCGCTCGCGCGCGGAGTGAGTGGCGAAGCACTCGCTCTCGCGCAGCCTGGTCCACATCTCGTGCGACTTGATCCCTCGCTGCGCACGGTGGAAAGCCTGCCGATCGCGCTTCCAGACACTACGGCTCAGCCCACCGGTCTCGCGGTGGGAAGTGATGGTCGAGTTGCTGTGCTGCTCGATCGTCCGGCCATGCTCTGTTTCTTTGAACGCACGGAGAAGGCGTGGCAGTCGCGAGGCGTCCTGCCACTGAAAGAACTTCGGGATGCGCGGTCGGTGGCGCCTCTCGCAGACGGGGAGTGGCTCGTCGCGGACAGCGTGGGTGATCAAGTGGTATGGATCGGTTCGGGAGGGATCATTCGGCGCGTGGGAACGCGCGGCGTTGCCGATGGTCAGTTGTGGCTGCCGAGTGCCGCTGTCCCAGATTCGCAGGGGCGCGCCATCGTTGTGGATTCCGGCAATCACCGCGCACAGCGTTACGGCGAAGCAGGTGAATGGGAGATGACCTTCAGTCTCGGCAGAACCTACACGCGCGCACGGACCGCGGACGAAGTGCTGAAAGTGAAGCGGCGAACGCCTTCGCCCACAAGTGCCGCGCCGCTGCCGCAGGGCAAAGGGGGTGAGCAGTGAACTGGCATGCGAGATGGATGCTGCCTGCCGCAGTGCTCGCGGCTTCGGTGATGGCTGCGCCGAGCGCCCCGACGCAGAAAGCTGAGGAGTGGGGCAGTGTCGTCAGCAACGATGGATCATGGCGGGTGCAGTGGCGAGTGATGATGGGGACGAAACAGTTGGTCCTTCCCGAAGTACGGAAACGGTTCACCATTGAACTCCGCATCGAGTCGCTGCTTGAACCCAAGCGCCCCGTTCGCGCCGTACTCGTGGATGCGCAGATGCCCGACCATGTGCATGGGATGAATGTCGCTCCAACCATATTGATGCTCGAGGGCGGTGGTGCCGCGAGCGAGGGCATGCTCTTCCACATGTCAGGGCGCTGGGAAGTGGACGTGGACATCGATGATGGCGAGACCATCGAAAGGGCACAGTGGGACATCGGCATGTATTGATGCGCGTGGCGCCACTCGTGTTCCTCATGCTGCTGACCTGCTGCAAGGGAGGCGAGCGTGGCGCAACAGAACCGACGCGGCCTGCGCCGAACGATCGCGGCACATCGGGTGTTGAACTCGGTGCGGCGCAGATTGACCGCGTCAATGAAATGGGGTACCCGGGTCCTCCGCCACCGGACGAAACCAATCTGGTCGCTGATGATCTGCGCGCCGCGCAACTGGGGCATCTGCTCTTCTTCGATACGGGACTGTCGGTGAACGGCCAGATTTCTTGCGCCACGTGCCACGATCCAGACCGCGCTTTCACGGATGGGCTCGCACTGAATCAGGGTCTTGAGCGCGGTCGGCGGAACACGCTTTCGGTGCTCGATGCGGCGCACATGAGATGGTTCAACTGGGATGGTCGCTTTGATTCGCTTTGGGGGCAGAGCCACGGGCCGATTTCGCATCCGCGCGAGATGGGCAGTTCCTTCGCCCAGGCGGTCGAGCATGTGCGCGCAACACCCGCCCTCCGCGAGCGGTACGAGCAAATCTTCGGCGCGCTCCCCACTGCACCGACGGATGGTCTTGCGGGCGAGACCGCCATCGCGAACATTGGCAAGGCAATCGCCGCGTACGAACGGCGACTTGTCACAGGGCCGAGCTCATTCGACCGTTGGGTCACTCGCTGGCGTGAACGTGGCACGCCGCGTGATGCGGACTCCGTGCCACCGATAGACTTCAGCGCATCGGCACTTCGTGGACTGGATCTGTTCACGAGCCGCGGCTTGTGTTGGCAGTGCCATGTCGGACCGCTGCTCAGTGACGGTGAGTTTCATGCGCTCGGTGCGGCGCCGCGGAATGACCTCATTGCCGATGGTGGGCGATTTGAGGCGGTACCGCAACTCAAGGCGAGCTCGTTCCGTTCCAGCGGAGTTCACTCAGCGAACCCTCAAGGGGAGCAGGGAAAGTTGGTGGAGTCGCTCGTGGCGCAGCCCGATCAGTGGGGAGCGTTTCGGACGCCGAACCTTCGGAATGTTGCGTTGACTGCGCCCTACTTTCATCAAGGACAGTTCGCCACACTCGAAGAAGTTGTGACTTTCTACAGCACACTGGAGGGCGCCGTCACCATGGATCACCACCGCGAATCCGTGCTTCGTCGCCGTGATTTGTCGGTGCAAGAAATTGCGGACATCGTGGCCTTCTTGCGATCTCTGACGGGCGAGTCACCCCCCTCGGATTGGGTGCGCGATCCGTGGCGCTTTGGTTGCGGTGAGTCCATTCCGTCGGCGGAGGTGGTGCGCCCAGATGATGCTGCTCGTGCAAAAAATGCGATGGGAATCTGAGTGTTGCGGTGGATAAATCGCGCCGCTGGGCTACTCTTGGGACATGGTGAGATCCGCGCTGACCGCTTTAGGGTGTGCCGTGGCCGTTTTGGCAGCCTCGCTTTCTTTCGCACACGAAGATGATCCCAAAGCGCAGGACATGGAACCTGCGTTCGTTGGACCAGTCTGGCGCGATTCCGATCCGCCCAGTGGCGTGGCGGACACCTTTGCATCGTCCAACATCAGTCTGCGCTCCTGGTTCCCCTGTAATACTTTCAACAGCGCATCCGCGAGCGGGAACGACATTTGGGGCTACGTGAGTCCGAGTGGGCGCGAGTACGCGCTGATGGGACTCGACAACGGCACGGGCTTTGTTGAGGTCACCAATCCATCGCAGGCGACGCTGGTGAAGTTCATGCCGAAGCCAGCGACCGCATCATCAAGTCTCTGGCGCAACGTCAAGACCTATCAGCAGTATGCGTACTCCGTGAGTGAAGGTGGAGGCGGCATCCAGATCTTCGACATCTCGGGAATCGATCAAGGCACTGTGACGGATCTCGGCACGGTGACCACGGGAGGCTCGGCGGCGACCCACACCATGATCATCAATGAGCAGACGGGCTTCCTGTACCGCATGGGCGGCGGGTCAAACGGTGTTCGCTGTTACAGCCTCGCGAATCCTGCACAGCCCACCTTCGTGTCGTCATGGAATCCCAAGTACACCCATGACGGCGCCGTCTTTAACTGGCCGAGCGGGCCCTACGCGGGCAGGGAGATCTTCCTTGCGTGCGGCGGACTGAATGGCGGGCAGACCGATACGGGTATGGACATTCTGGATGTCACCGACAAGAGCAACATCACGGTGATCGGTCGTGCGACCTATCCGAACGCCGCGTTCTGCCACCAAGTCTGGATCTCTCCTGACTACAAGTATGCGTACATCAATGACGAGATTGATGAATCGAACTTCGGTATCAATTGTCTCACTCGCATCATCAACATCGAGAATCTCGCGAATCCCATCTCTGTCGGCGGCTTCACCAACGGCTTGGTGTCGGTGGACCACAACCTCTACATCAAGGGCAATCAACTCTTTGCCAGCAATTACAAGACGGGACTGCGCGTCTACGACATCACGAACCGAACGAACTTGTCCGAGACCGCTTGGTTCGACACCTATCCCGAGGGTGACGGCACGGGCTACGCGGGATTGTGGAGCAACTATCCGTTCCTGCCCAGTGGCACTGTGCTGCTGAGCGACATCCAGAGAGGCCTGTTCGTGGTGTCGCTCGGCGTCGCGCCGCTGACCATCGGCTACCCCAACGGAGCACCCACGGCGATCACGCCAACCGGTGGCAACTTCCAAGTCACCCTCGCGCTCGCGCCCGGACAGTCGATCGCGCCCAATGGTGCGAAGCTCATCTTCAACACGGGCGGACCGACGGATCGCTCCGAGCCACTTCAGTCGCTTGGCGGCAATCTTTACCGAGCTGCGTTCCCCGCACTTTCCTGCCCCTCCACCGTGTCGTACGGCATTCAGGTCACGCTTGCGAGCGGGTCCGTTGTGCGCGATCCCGTTTCAGGATGGCGGACGGCGAACGTGTCCTATGGCGAAGAGGTAACCTTTTCCGACACGATGGAGATTGGAACCAATGGATGGACCGTTGGCCTCTCGACAGATGACGCGACGACCGGAGGGTGGGTCTGCGTGGATCCCAACGGAACCACGGCTCAGGCTGAAGATGATCACACGGTCAACGGCAAACAGAGCTGGGTGACCGGTCAGGGAACGGTGGGCGGCCCAGCCGGTGCGGCGGATGTCGATGGTGGTACCACGACGCTGACAAGCCCAATCTTCAGCGCGGCGGGCATCGTTGACCCGCGCATTGGTTACTGGGTGTGGTACTCCAACAATCTTGGTGGTGCTCCGAATGAGGACTCCATGCCCGTGCTGTTGTCCAACAACGGCGGGACCACATGGACGCAGGTGGAACTGATTTCAACGAGTGCGACCGCATGGGTCGAACGGTCGATCCAGATTTCCACTTTCATGACCCCGACGAGCCAAATGCGAATCCGTTTCCAGGCGCGTGATCTGAATGCGGGAAGCCTCGTGGAGGCGGGCATCGATGACCTGCGCGTCTACGGGTACGACTGCACTGCGCCGCGACCGGCTGATTTCGATGGAAATGGCTTTGTCGATGGGGCTGACCTTGCACGGATGCTGTCCGGTTGGGCGGCGGGGGGTCAGACCGATATCAATGGCGACGGCGTGACTGATGGCAACGATTTGGCGGGGTTGCTGAGCGATTGGGGTTGAGCACCCCGTGCCGCGCTGCGGTAGTGTGGCGCGCATGACGTTCCGTGCTGCCTCTGTGTTGCTGATCGCGCTGCTAGGAGTCGCGTGGGACGATGCGCCTCGCGTCGAGGCGCCAGCGCAGAGCGAGGAGAGATCGCTGCCGACCACACCGCCTGCGCGTGCGCCGTTCACGCAAGCGATCGCAGGCACCACACTTTCCATCGACTTCGTTCCTGTCACCCTTGCGGACGGTCGGTCGCTTTGGATGAGCCGCACCGAGATTCCATGGGAAGTGCTCGATGTCTGCGTGTATGGATTCGATCAGGTTGAAGGCAAGAGCGAGTCTTCAAAGGCAGACGCCGTCACGCGCCCGACGAAGCCGTACATCGCGACGGACCGTGGCTTCGGTCACGCGGGCTGGCCTGCAAACTCCGTCAGTTTCCACAATGCAAAGACATTCTGCGAGTGGCTGAGTGCAAAGAGTGGTTGCGCATACCGCCTGCCGCGCGAAGCGGAGTGGATCGAGGCGTGTGCGCTCAGTGGTGTGACTACCGCGAGTGCTGCCGATCATGCATGGTTCGAGGGGAACAGTGGCGGCACAACGCACCGCGTTGGCAGCAAGCGCGCCGATGCGCAGGGCGTGCATGACTTGTGGGGCAATTTGGCGGAGTGGTGTGTACTGCCGGACGGGAGTGGCGCGGTCTTTGGCGGTTCTTACCGAGATGCGGGCGCTGATCTTGGATGTGCGGCGAGGCGGATGGATTCCCCACGCTGGAACCAGAGCGACCCGCAACTGCCCAAGAGCATCTGGTGGCTTGCGGATGCTGGCTGGATCGGCTTCCGCGTGGTGTGCGATGCGCCTCCGACGAAGCCAGCGGCGCCGCCTGCGAGTGCGCCTTCAACGAAGTAATCTCGTGGGCGTTCGATTCGTCAGTCGGGGGAAAGCAGCAGATCGGTTTCCCAAATCAGGAGGAAGCACCATGCAATCGGATCACACTCGGCGGATGTTCCTGAAAACCGCAGCGGCTGCCGGTGTCGGTGCGGCGGTCGCGCCATGGAGCGCCTTCGCACGCGTACCCGACTCGCGAATCCGAGTGGGTCTTGTCGGTTGCGGTGGACGTGGCACAGGCGCTGCTGCACAAGCGCTCGCTGCGGACGCAGGCGTGGTGATCTGGTCGATGTCCGATGCGTTCGCAGACCGCATCGAGCAGAGCCTTCAGCAACTGCTCGGCTCCGAACACAAAGACCGTGTGGAAGTGCCGGCTGAGCGCCGCCATGTGGGCATCGGCTCGATCGACGCGCTGCTTCCCGAAGTGGATGTGGTCCTGCTGTGCAGCCCTCCCGGATTTCGCCCAGAGCAACTTGCCAAGAGTGTTGCGGCTGGAAAGCACATCTTCTGTGAGAAGCCGGTGTGTCTCGATGGACCGGGCTATCGATCGGTGCTCGAGAGCGTTCGCGCTGCACGCAACAAGGGGCTGTCGCTCGTGAGCGGGTTCTGCTGGCGCAGTTCATCGCCCGAACGCGCCATGTTCGAGCAGATCCATGCGGGCACGCTCGGCGAAGTGGTGGGTGTTCACGCCACCTATCTCACCTCGCCGCTTGGCGTTCGCGCGCGGCAACCCGATTGGAGCGATCTGGATTTCCAACTGCGCAATTGGCAGCATTTCACGTGGTTGTCGGGCGATCACCTTGTGGAGCAGGCGGTCCACTCGGTCGACAAGATCCACTGGGCCATGGGCGGGCGGCTACCGATGCGATGCATCGGGATGGGCAGTCGCTTCGTGCACGATCCACTTCCGGAGCGCGGAGATGTGTACGACAACTTTGCGGTGACTTACGAGTACGAAAATGGTCCGCGCTGTGTGCTGATGTGTCGCCAACAGCCCGACTGCTACAACATCAACGATGACTGGATCAACGGCACCAAGGGGTATGGATGGGTCAACGGCTGGGGACCGACCCACTGGATCAAGAACTATTCGGGTTCACTGCTGTGGTCGTATCCCAAGGACGGGCCTGCGCCCAACATGTATCAAGTCGAACACGACACACTCTTTGCCGCCATTCGCTCGGGGCAACCGGTGAATGAGGGCGAATGGATGGCCAACTCGTGCATGATGGCGATCATGGGTCGCATGTCCGCGTACACGGGCCAGGCGATCACATGGGAGCAGGCGACGCAGTCGAACGAAGTGCTGCGCCCAGCGGATCTCAGCGGCCCACTCGCCGTGCCGCCTGTGCCGCGTCCTGGTCGTCGTGCTGTGTCGCCGACGCCGAGCGCGTGACTCGCCGTTCAAGGATCCATCTGGTTTCGCGTCCACATCGAAAGGAACATCGTCCATGGATCGACGCACATTCATGCGAACAACGGCTGCGCTTGGCGCCGCCGCTGCACTTCCACCGGTCTTGCAGCAGGGCTCGCTCGCTGCCACTGCTCCAGAGGCCGCACGCTCCCGTGCTGCTCGCGTCGGGAGTGAACTGCGCATCGGAGTGATCGGCTGCGGAGGGCGTGGGACGGGGGCCGCAGCAAATGCGCTTGAAGCATCCCCGGAGACGCGCATTGTTGCGCTGGGCGATCTCTTTGCGGACAGGATCGATTCATGTCTTGCACAACTCGGGAAACTCGGCGGACGAGCAGACGTGGCGCCTGCGAACCGCTTCATCGGTCTTCAGGCGTTTGAGGGTGTCTTGGGGACGTCGTGCGATGTTGTCATCTTGGCGACGCCGCCCGGGTTCCGTCCCCAACACTTTGCCGCAGCGGTGGACGCGGGCAAGCATGTCTTTCTTGAAAAGCCGGTCGCGGTGGATGGCACGGGGATCCGTACCGTCCTTGCTGCCGCGGCACGCGCGGATGAACGGCAGCTCTCGGTCGTTGCAGGCACGCAGCGACGGCATGAGACGAGTTACCGCGAGGCGATGGAACGCATCCGCGGGGGAGCCATCGGTGACATCGTTGCAGCGCGGGTGTTCTGGAATATGGGGAGCCTCTGGCATAAGCAGCCCGATCCCACCCGCACTGACACTGAGAACCAGGTTCGCAACTGGCTCTACCACGCGTGGCTCTCGGGTGATCACATCGTGGAGCAGCATGTGCACAACATCGATGTCGCCAACTGGGCGCTCGCCGCGACCCCTGTTCGCTGCGTGGCGGTCGGCGGTCGACAGGTGCGTACCGATCCCGTCAACTTTGGTCATATCTTCGATCACTTCGCAGTCGACTTCGAGTATCCGCCCGCAAGCGATGGCGCGCCGCGCTTTGTGCTCAGTATGGCAAGGCAGCAGGATGGAACGGCAGGGCGTGTGGAGGAAGTTCTGCGCGGCACGCGCGGCATGGCGCGGCTCGCGCCCGGCTTCGCTCAGATCACGGGTCAATCACCTTGGGAGTTCACGGGGCAGGACAACAATCCATACGTTGAGGAGCATGTGGACTTGCAGCGAGCGATTCGCTCCGGAACGCCCGTGAATGAAGCGAGAGATGTGGCGTACAGCACGCTGACTGCCATCATGGGCCGAACCGCCGCTTACACAGGCGCGGAAGTGTCGTGGGACGAGGCACTCAACGACCCGACGGAACTGTTCCCGCGTGATTTGCAGATGGGGGTGCTGCCGCAGGCGACCGTCCCGATGCCTGGACGTCCTTGGCCACCAAAGCCTCCCAACCTGAAGTCACCGTGATGTGCGCGGGGCAGGCCTCTGCCGAACCTGACTCGGGGGTCACAAGTCGCGCTTCGAACGATCCGAGCGCAGCGCGCAGTTCGCTGACTCGCTCAATCAACGTGGGTCGTGCGGCGAGAGCAGTCGCGAGCGCATCCGCAATCGCGCCGTTCTGAGCCACAACGGTCACCCCGAAACGCCCATCTCGCGGCGTCTGACTGCGCGGTTCGATGATGTGGGCCAAGTGGTGCGCGGACACATCAACCCACTGTTCACGGTCGCCGCTCGTTGACACAGCGCAATTCGTCAAACAAAGCGTACAGCCCGCATCGCCGTCCACACCACTGTCCACGTCAACGCGCCATCCCGCGCGCCCAAACGGCGCCGCGCCACAGGCGATGTCGCCATCGAGACTGACGAGTGCGGTCTGGCACCCCCTCTGTTCGATCGCACGCAACGCCTCTGTTGCTGCCAAACCCTTCCCAATGCCGCCAAAGTCGAGTCGTACACCATCGCAGTCGAACGTAATGGTTTGCGTATTGCTGCTCCAACGAACATGCGACCAGCCACTGCGCGCACGAGCCTGTGCAATGCTCGCTTCCGTAGGCGGGATGCCTGTGGAACGCGCCTCCCGCCAAATCCGTGTCAGTGCACCGAGCGCAGGATCGAAGGCACCTTCCGTGGCTTTCTGCACTTCGCTGCTGCGATCGAGAGCCATTGCCAGATCCGCGGCAACGACCGTTGGCTTGTCAGCGGTGAGAGGCAATCGACAAACATCAGAGTTTGGCTGCCAGTCGCTCAGAGCATTTTCCACTTGGACCGCACGAGCGAATGCGGCCGACGCCGCCGAGCGTGCATCCCGCGCATCCTGTGTGTCGATGGTGACGCGCATCGGCGATGCCATCACCAGTTGTGTGAAGCTCGCTTGGACCCCACTTGCTTTCGGCAGGGCAGAAGATGCGCGCTCTTGGCTGCAGCCCAACAGCACGGACGCAGTACCGAGCAGCGCCGCAGTCCAAGTTGTTCCGACTCGCCTCATGCGCGCGGTAGCGCCTCAGGGTGTGCATCGCGCACGCGACGGATCGAATCCAGTTGCGCGAACAGGATCTCGACGAGTTCAGGATCGAAGTGCTTGTGCGACTCCGACTGAATCAGCTCGAGCACGCGCTGCTCGTTCCATGCCTCCTTGTAGCAGCGCGCCGTGCTGAGCGCATCAAAGACATCCGCCAGTCCGACGATACGTGCGAACAACGGAATCTCCTCTCCCTTGCGACCGCGGCGCGTGCCGCCATCGTCGAAGCCGGGGTAGCCGTTGCCATCCCACTTTTCGTGGTGCAGCAGCGCCACCTCGCGTGCAGCCTCATCGAAATCCGACGGGTCGTGCGTGAAAAGATCACCACCGATGGCCGTGTGCTTCTTGACCTCGTCGAACTCCTCGGGCGTGAGACGCCCCGGTTTCTTGAGGATCGAATCGGATACCCCAACCTTGCCGACATCATGCAGCTTCGCAGCCGTTCGCAGCCGATCACGCTGCCGCTCGAACGCCGCGCCTTCGAGCCCTCGGCGTCGCGCCCACTCCTCGAAGAGCACAGTCGCGTATCCGGCGACGCGTTCGACATGCGGCGCCGTCTCGGACGGATCTCGAATCTCCGCCATGCGGATCATCCGCAGGACCGATCCCTCCGCAAGATTGGTGCGCTCGATCGCCACGGTCGCGATGCTCGCAAAGTGTTCAAGCAAACGAATGTCCTCGGCTGTAAACCCAATCACGGTCCTTCCGTCCTGCGACCGTGGATTGATCAGTTCGATCACGCCGAGAATGCGCCCAGACTGGTTCTTCAGCGGCATCGCCACCATCGAACAGGTTCGATAGCCAAGCAGTTGGTCGAACGACGAGTCGAAGCGGTAGGGGGCCTGTTGCGGAATGCGATAGCAGTCGGGGATATGCAGCGGCTGCCCGGTGAGGCAAACCCACCCTGCCAGACTGCGGTCGGTGATCGGCACACGAAAGCTTGAGACGTGCGGCGTGTCGCCCGTGGCTGTGCGCTGTGCGAGCGCCTCATTGTGAAAGAACGCGAATCGCAGGGAATCGGCTTCCCGCAGAAAGATCGTGCCCGCCTCCGACCGCAGCAAATGCCGCGCCTCGGAAAGAATACGGTCCATGAGCGTGTGGAAGTCTTGAATCTGGTTCAGTTCGATGCCAATCTGCATCAGCCCGCTGACGCGAAGTTGCCACTGCAGATCGTCGGGATTGCGGTGACGTTCTTCCAGTTGGCGCCGCGCCTCTTCCAGCGAGCGGTTCGCGGCACGCAGCTCCACCTGCAGCGATTCGTAGGCGGTCGCCGTGCGATTGCGCTTGATGATGTTGAGGTACGAAGTCGAGTGGATGCGAACACGCGCCACAATCTCGCCGACCGATACGGGTTCGGCCAGGAAGTCCGTCAGTCCGCGACCGAATGCCGCTTCGCGGATGCGTTCGGATGCCTGATCGCCGAGCAGGATGATCGGTACCGCACCCACTTCGGGACTCCTCTTGAATGACTCAAGAATGCCCAGGCCATCGAGCCCCGTGCCGCGCAGATCGATCAGGATGCTCGTGGGACAGGTGCGAATCGCCTCATCGACTGCATCCTGTACGCGCGCGCACACGTTGACCCGGATACCGCCTGAAGTGCCGATTGCATCGGCGAGTTCGCGTACATGCAGAAAGACGCTGCCCACGAGCAGAAGTTCGTGGTTGTCGAGGTCAAGCCCCTCGAAGGACCCGATGCCATTCGATTCCGCAGGCATGGGGCAAGCCTATGCGCGGCGCGGATTGCGAGAGGACGCGGACGATGGTCGCACGGGACCGCCCCGCAACGAAGTATCACCACCCCGCGGTGCATCGGGGGCCTGTGACGTGGCAGCCGCACTCATCGAAGCTGTTGTTCCCGACTGCGGAGGATCAAGTCGCGAGAAGATGATCCGCCCTGTCTGTGTCTGTAGGACATTCGTAATGGTGCACGATGCTTCGACGCCGATGCAATCAGATCCGCCATCGACGACGACCATCGTGCCATCCGCCAGATGCCCGATGCCTTGCCCGGGCTGCTCGCCAGTTCGCGTGACAGTGACGGTGATGGGCTCGCCCTGTTGAATGGGCGGTCGAAGCGCGGCCGAGACCTCATGCAGGTTGATGACTTGAACTCCGCTGATCTGCGCCACGCGCTGGAGGCCCGCGTCGCAGGTGGCGATCCGCAGGTGATCGCGTGCGGCGCACTCCACAAGCATGCGATCAGCGCCACGACCATCGAGTGGCACCTCCTGAATACGCAAGTCCATGCGGGGGTTCGACTGCATGCGACTGATTGCATCCAGCCCACGCCGCCCACGCGCTCGCTTCTGGCGATCTTCACTGTCGCACAGCGCCTGCAATTCATCGAGGATGAACCGTGGTACCACCAGATGCGCATCCACAAGCCCAGCCGATGCCAGCGCTTCGAGTCGACCATCGATCAGCGATGAACTGTCGAGCAGGACCGGCGAAAACTGGTCGGGCTTCCGGTCAAACTGGATGTATGGAATGACCATGCGGAAGTCGTCCTTGGTCGTCAGCACGATGGATGTGGCCAAGTAACACAGCACGATGCCGATGATGATCTTGGTGAGGCTCAGGTACACCTGCGCCGGTCCCTGCGCGATGTCCCATGCGCGTGAAACGATGTCAATCAGTGAGCCGAGTGCAACCGCTGCAACAAGACCCAAGGAGATTCCCAGATAGACGCCCACCACGGAAGTCAGCTTCTTGTTGGGAGTCAGGACATCGAGGAGCAGGACCACGACTCCGACGCCCACGGATGCAAGGATGAGGCCAACGACAAAGGGCGGTCCGAACTCTTCGACGCTGCGCGAACTTGCGATGGTGACCGTGACAACCACCACAAGCAGCACCACAAAGATGAGCCGAACAGCCAAGAGCAGGAACCGACCGCCACGAGGGCGGGACAGGTCGAGCTGCGTGGGTGTCCAGCGGATCTCCTGCGGAGACTGCGGGAGCTGAGGTTCAGGCGCCACGCGGCCGAGTGTAGTTGTCGCTGCTAGGATTCACATCGCAGGGTCGCGGAGGACGGCCGGGCCCGTTGGGCGGTCAGCTCGTGAACCTGGTCAGGGCCTGACGGCAGCAGCCATAAGCGTCGTTGTCCGTGCCGTCGGTCGCCTGGTCGTCCTCCGCGCCTCTGCACATCATGTCACCGAGCAAGTCCAGTTCCAAGCCAGCCGCGAAAGATGGTCCGCCCGTTGCCTTGTTCGGTGCGGACGATCCACTCACACCCTACGAGGTGTTCGCCCGCCGCTACCGGTCACGCACCTTTGGCGAGGTCGTGGGGCAGGAGACGATCGCACGCACGCTGCAGAACGCCATTGCTCTGGGACGGACAGCGCACGCGTATCTCTTCTGTGGAACGCGGGGGGTCGGCAAGACATCCATGGCACGCATTTTTGCTCGGGCTTTGAATGCCGTGGACTCGTTGTCGCAGCAGGATGCGATCGCCGACTCGATCATGCGCGGTCAAGATCTCGATGTGATCGAAATCGATGGTGCGAGCAACCGCGGTGTCGATGATGCGCGCGATTTGATCGCAGGTGCGGGGATGGCGCCCGCACGGAGCCCTTACAAGATTTACATCATCGACGAAGTCCACATGCTGACGCAGCCCGCGTTCAACGCGCTGCTGAAGACGATGGAGGAGCCGCCTGCCCATGTGAAGTTCATCTTGTGCACCACAGAGCCGCATAAGGTCCCGGCAACGATCCAGAGCCGTTGTCAGCGATACGACTTCAAGTCGATCCCGACGCAGGCGATCGCCGGGCACCTGCGCGCCGTGCTGCAACGAGAGTCGGTGACGGCAGATGAGGCGGTCATCGTGCAGGTGGCGCGGCTTGCGAATGGCTCGATGCGCGATGGACTCAGCCTGCTCGATCGTCTTGTAGCCGCCGCGAGTGGGCATGTGTCGGGGGATCTGGCGCGTGATGTGCTTGGGTTGCCCGATGAGGAATTGTTGGAGCGGGTCATGGCAGCGATCGCAGCATGCGATCCTGCGGCTGGTCTTGCCGCCGCAGGGGAACTGCTCGACCACGGGATGTCCTGTGACCATGCACTCGACACCATTGCGGCACGACTGCGTGATGCGCTCCTGATCCTGCTGAGTGGTACGGGAGCGCATCATGTGGATCTGCCTGACGAGGCCAAGCAGCGGCTCGCCGTACATGCCGCCGCGTTCGACGCGCCCGCCCTCGTGCATCTCATCGCGCTCTGCGACGCATCGGTCCGGAGCGTTCGCTCGTCTGCTGTGCCGCGTGCGATCTTCGATGCGGTTGTCGCACGACTGTGCATGAGCGAGCACTTCCTCAAAGCCACGGCGCTGCTCGCTGGTGAGACGCCGGCGACTGCACGCGGTGGTGACGCTAAAAAAAAAGTAGTCAGAGAGAGTGAGCCCACCGCCTCGGCTGGCAGTCGCGCAGCGACCTCCACACCGAACGCGGGTGCGGTGACTGGAGCGGCACCGCGAGCAGCTGCGCCGATTGCGCCGGTTGGCGGCGGCGCCGCAGACGCCGCGTCCGCACCCGCCTCAGCACCAACGCTGCGTCCCGCGGTCTCCGCCGCACCTGCCGCTGCAACAACAGCGGCGCGCCCTTCGGCATCGTTGTCGCCCGCACGCAAGGAAGAAGCAGATGCGATTCGGAAGGATCCCATGGTCCTTGAGATCGCCGGAATCCTCGATGCCACGGTTGGTGGCGTTTCGTTGCAGGGCGATATCGGTGGGGGAGGCCAGCCCACGAGAACTGCACGTGAAAGCGAGTCCGCGCCATGAGCGGCGAGGATGCACAGGGACCGTATCCCGCGAGTGTGAATCGGCTCATTCAAGCATTCGGACAACTTCCGGGGATTGGCCGCCGCACTGCGGAGCGGCTCGCATTCTGGGTGCTGAAGGCCGAGGATGCGCAAGCGATGACGATTGCCGATGCGATCACAGCCGTCAAGCGCACGGTCCGCCACTGCCCGGTGTGCTGGAATCCAGCCGATACCGCGCCCTGTCACATCTGCTCCGACCCGCGGCGTGACGCGGGCATCATCATGGTGGTGGAGCAGCCGAAGGATCTCATCAATCTTGAGCAGACCGGCATGTTCCGCGGCATCTATCACTGTCTCATGGGACGGCTCGATCCGCTCGATGGAGTCGGGCCCGAGAGCATCACGGTGGCGGATCTTCTTGCCCGGGTGCGCGAACCCACGCGAAATGCGCGCGGCGTTCCAGTGCGAGAAGTCGTTCTGGCGCTGAACCCTGACATGGAGGGAGATTCCACGGGGCTGCTGATCGCCGAGATGCTCGCGCCCACGGGCGTTCAAGTCACAAGGCTCGCGCGCGGGCTTCCGTCGGGATCGCAGATCGAGTTTGCCAATCGTGCGGCGCTCGCAGATGCCATCGCTCTCCGCCAATCGGTGTCGTGAACCCGGCGCGTGTTGGGGGGCTTGCGCGCACTCCGAAGGTAGGATTTCCGTGTGAAGTTCGAACTCTCGCAGACTCCGCAGGCGCGACTCGGGCAGCAACTGAAGATCGCGCCCCGTGTGCTGCAGTCCGTGGAAATCTTGCAGATGCCGATTGCGGCAATGGAGGAGCGGATCGCCGCGGAACTGGAGTCGAACGTAGCCCTCGAGCAGGTTGAGCCCGAGGGCAGTCGTGCGGACGAGCAGGACGATCAGCCCAAGCGGCGCAAGACGCGCAGTCAATCATCGGAAGCGGAGGGAGAACGCCTTTCGAGCGCGGATCGCATGCGCAGTCGCATGGGTGATGATGATGATGCGGCAAGGTACCGAGAGGCCACTCGGCGTGAGGGTGAGTTTGATCCGCGGGTTGCTGCAGTCGAGGGGGCAGCGGATTCGAGTGGCGGCCTTGAGCAGGCGCTGCTTGATCAGTGGGCGCTGTGCGAGGCGCCCAAACCGATCATCGCCGCAGGCAAGCTGCTCATCGCCAATATCGACGCACGTGGATTCCTCGCGCGACCCATCGAGGTCATCGTGAGCGAAGCCGCTACGGAAACGTTCGCGCCGAGCGCTGAGCTCCTGCAGCAGGCGCTGAAGCGATTGCAGGAGTTTCTCGAGCCAGCTGGTCTTGCAGCGCGCGATCTGCCGGAGAGCCTTCTGTTGCAGCTGAACGCACACGAGCGCACCGAGAGCCATGCGCCTCAGGACACGCGTTTCTCCGATGCACGGGAGTTGGTCAGCCACCATCTTGCAGATCTGGAGCGTGCACGCCTGGCCGCGATCCGTCAGCGACGCGGCTGGAGTTCCGATCGACTCGAAACGGCCCTCGCGTGCCTGCGCCGATGTGATCCAGCGCCCGGACGCACGTTGGCGAGCGAACCTGCGGCGCTCCTCAGACCCGATGTCATCATCGAGCATGATCCAGCGACCGACCAGTTTTCCGCACGTCTCGCGAGCGGGCTGGTGCCGAATCTGCGAGTCAGCGAGGAATATCTCCGCCTCGCGAAAGACCGCCGTACGGATGCGGCAACCCGCACGATGCTCAAAGATGGCATTCGCCGAGCGCGTTGGTTCATCGATGCAGTTGAACAGCGCGGTGCCACACTCTTGCGCGTCGTGCAGGAAGTGATCGCACGTCAGCGTGAGTGGATCGAAGTGGGGGGTGCAACGCTCAAACCAATGCCGATGATTGACGTGGCGCGTGCACTGCGGCTGCATGTCAGCACCATCAGCCGAACCGTCGCTGGGAAGTGGGTGGCAGCACCGCGTGGAACCTTCGAACTCCGCAAGGCGTTCGCAGGGGGGACCGAAACTGATTCGGGCTCCGATATCTCGTGGACAGCGGTTCGTGGTGTTGTTGGGGAGATCATCGCGGCCGAGGACAAGGCTCACCCACTCTCGGACGATGCAGTTGTGAGCGCACTGAAGGACCGCGGCATTCCACTCGCTCGACGAACGGTCGTGAAGTACCGCGATCAACTGGGTATCCCGACCGCACGGCTTCGCAGGCGTGAGCAGAGCTGATGCGCTGCAAGAGTTGCGGCTATCGACTCTGGAACGCAGTCCCCGGCGGGTGCAGTGAGTGCGGTGCCCCGTGGCGCTTTGAGGACTTCCGATTTGTGCCTGGACTTGTGCAGTTCTGTTGCACAACATGTGGTCGTGCCTACATGGGAACGGACGCGGACGGGCTGCCGCTTCCGAGATCGTTCGTCTGTAGCGGCTGCGGCACGGAACTCGACTTGAGCAGGATGCGGGCGTTGCCTGCCCCCGACATCACCGACGACTCAGCCATGGTGGTCGAACATGCGTGGAGTGAACGCAAACGCTTTGGGCGTTGGCGTGCGTTCTGGACAACGGTGGGTCAGTCGCTTGGAAATCCTCGTCGGCTCGTCACATCGCTGCCGCAACGGCCCAGCCTCCTCGGCGCACTCTGGTTTGCGGTGCTTGCCGTCTTCATCCCCACGTCCATCGCCGTGGCGCCTGTCTTCATCGTTCCATTTGGAATGATGCCGCTGCGAGGCAGTGTCATGCAGACACAGCAGTGGCTCTCCGTAGTGGGCGGGTTTCTGTTGATATTGGTCCTGTCAGCACTGACCATCCTGCTGGCCGCAGCAATCTCTGCCCTGTTCACACATCTGCTGTTGCGATGGACAGGTGGAGTCAAGCGGTCGCTGCGCTGGACACTCTGCACGAGCCTCTACTGCCTCGGACCATTTGTCTGCAGTGCACTCCCGTGCTGTGGCGTCTATCTCGTCTTGGTGACCATGACGTGGTCGTACATTTCATTCATCATTGCAACGATGGAACTGCACAAGACTGGTGCACTCCGTGCGACTTTCGTCGTACTGGCGCCGCCCATCGGCAGCAACCTGATCGGTGGTGCGCTGGCCTATTGGTTCATCGTCGGACCGTAGAAGGCACCAGCGGCAGTCTTCACACGGTGATCCGCTCCCACTTCGACG
Source organism: Planctomycetota bacterium (assembly GCA_016872915.1). GTDB lineage: Bacteria > Planctomycetota > Phycisphaerae > Phycisphaerales > SM1A02 > F1-60-MAGs104. The sequence continues at coordinate 25,640 of VGYQ01000013.1, forward strand.
ATCGGAACCGTGCGAGGAAGAGAAGCCCCCGCAGGCAGAGTTCCGCACACAGTGCGATCCAGATCCCTGTCAGTCCCCAGTCCATCCATAGTCCAAGTGCGTACGCGAGCGGCATGCGAACCCCGTAGCAACTGATGACCGTGATCCAGAAGCATGCCGCCGTATCGCCAACGCCGCGCAGCCCGTTTCGAATCACCATCGCCATCGCAAAGAACACCTGAATGATGCCGCAGGCCAGCAGCAGGCGGGGCACTTCGCGCAGATGCACTTCTTCACGGCTGATGATGCGCGTCAGGGATTCGCCGCATGTCATGAAGACGATGCCAAGCAGACCCATGATGATGCAGCCCACGAGTGTGCATGCGGCGATGGCCTTCCGAGCCTGCGCTCTGTTTCCCGCACCGAGGTACTGACCCGCGAGCGCGCCCGCGGCGATCCCCATGGCAAACCCTGGCAAGAATGAGAACGACTCCCATTGCACCGCGATCATGTGCGCCCCGATGAGACCGTCCGCAGGTTCGCCGCTTGCCGCACGCTTTGCCGCGATCATGCCGATGAACACCATCACCGCCAAGTTCACGGCCCACAGGGCGATGCCCTCGGCAAAGTTGGGGATGCCGATACGGGCGATGCGCCATGTCATCGCAGGGGTCGGTCGCAGATCGCTCCGCTTTGGACGGAAGTCCCGCGCTCCTCGCCGCAGCGCCAGCAGCGTCAGTGCTGCACCGACGAGGTACGAAAGCGCAGTTCCAGCTGCGATGCCAATGACACCCCATTGCGCGCCATCGATACCCAGCACATTCGGCAGCGTGAACAGTGGTGTTTCGTACTGCGCCCCTGACAGCACCCACGAGAGGGAGGCATTCACGATGTTGACCGCGACCGCAATGGCGGCCGGAGTCCACGTGTCACCTGCGCCATGGAGACACATAGAGCCAACGGTCATGAGCCCCGTCAACGGCATCGCCACTGCCAGAATCCGGCAGTACTGCACGCAAAAGAGTTCGGCATCGCCCTGCAGTCCGGCGAGATGCGCCAGCGGTACCACGGCAAACCACAGCAGCGCACCCACAAGGGCACCCCACGCGAGGCTCAACGTCAACGCCTGCCCACAGGCGGACTCGCTGTCACGTGTGTTGCCCGAACCCATCCCGCGCGCGATGATCGCCTGCGCGCCCACGCCAAGCCCCGCCATCGCGATGCCGATGAACCAACCGACATACGAGCCGATGCCGATGCCATCGAGAGCTGGGAGCACCGTCGATCCCGGCAGACTCCCTGCGATCACCTTGTCGACGAGTCCGACGCATGCGGTCACCAGTTGCTGCAGCAAAATTGGGATGGCCAGCGTCCAGATCGCGGCCCACATCGTCTTGCCCGCGAGTTTGCCACTCGCGATGCGACCATCGAGCATCGACTCGGCTTCCTCCACTGCAAGCAGTGCGTGCGGAGGATCGTCGGGGCCGACTGCAGTCGGCGAATCGGACGGCTCAGCGCGGGGTGGTTGCATCCGGTGCTGCTGCGGGTGGCGCCGTGCCCGTGGGATAGGTGCTGCGAGCGCCAGCATCCGCGAGCCCGCGCGGAAGTGCAGGAGATTCCCATCTGGGAATGTCCCAGAAAACGATGTAATCCCAGAAGACAAGATGACGCTGGAAAGTCGGGAAGAGGTAGGGCGGCTGTGCGGTGAAGCGCTTCGACTCCGGCGTGATCGCATACCACCCAAGCCAGCGGATCTTGTCGAGCCCAAAGTCAACGCCTGTGATCTGCGTCAGGCTGTCACGCGCCGCGACATTCACCGATAGTTCGCTTTGATCAAGCGCTGCACACAGCGCCTGAAAGACATCATCCTGCGCGTACTGCCCAAGCCCAATGGCCAACTCCACGCGCGTTTCGGGCTCTTCTGTTTCATCCTGCAGGCGGCGCCACATGGTTTCCACCACGATCGGATCCTTGTTGTGCAGTCGCTGCAATCCGATCGCTGCGGCAAGGCGGACCTTTGGGAATGGACTGCCGCCTTTGCCAACTGGCGCTGCCCCAGATCCGCCCTCCGCTGCAGGTGCCAACTTCTCGGCGAGCAGCAAGGCATCCGCCGGATCACCGAAGCGCGCGAGCGCAGTGATCGCCGCTGCCTGCACGAGTGGGTCTTTGATGTCCTTCGCGTAAAAGCGGTAGAGCTTCACATACGGCGCAGCGCCACCGAACGCAGACGTACCGAGGAGCACCGTGCCACGGCGCATGTTTTCCGAGTCGGTGGTGTCGACAGCCCACTGCGCCGCCTCCTGCGGCGACGGTGGCGCAAGTTTCTCGCCGATCGACTGAAAGTCTGAACCGATCGTGTCGCAGCCCCCGATGGCAAGCATCAGCGCCGCGAAGATGGCTGCCCGTTCGCGCATCCCGTCAACTCCCTGGGGTCGGCTTTCCGCAGTCGAATGTCACTGGAACGAAGCAGAGGAAGGTCAGATCGTCCGCGCCTGCGTTTACAAACTGATGCATCTTGTTGGGCTCAATGAGCAGCACATCGCCCGCGGCACAGTTGTGGAATGCGCCGTCGTACTCCACGCGCGCCGTGCCGCCCATGATCATGACCTCATGCTCGTAGTTGTGCTGATGGCGCGGCGTGTGCCCGCCCGGCGAGACCGTGTAATGCCGCATCGCAAATGTGGGCGCACCGTCCTTGCGCCCCACCATCAGCCGCATCGCAACACCCTGAACGCCCGGCATGTCGACAGGGGTCGGGTGCACTTCCTCCACGCGCCGCTTCAGCATGGCAGGAGGGTAGCCGCTCTGTTCTCGCGCGGGGCGAGGCTAGGCATCCAAGATTCATCAACCCCCTTCGCCAGATGGCGGCGCCTGCCGATATGCCCGCCATATCTCTGGCGGAGCCGACCGGACGCTCGGGAAGGATTCAAAGAGCGTTGATGGGTCGGTGCCAAAAGTGGTTCTGGGTAGAGTTTGATCGTGGCGCTTGCGGCACTCGCTGTCCTTGTTCTGTGTTCCTCCGTCCTGTCGCCGCCTCCCAAAGACTCGCTCGATTCCACCCGCTCAGCCATCGCCGCTGCGCGCGCACGCATCGAGAAGCAAGTCGCCGCCTATCACGATCCTGTGGGTCCTCGAACCTGGATCGATGGGTCTCGGCTTTGGTACGCCGAGACTTCGCGCGATGGCGCGCGGCGCTGGTGGCTTTGCGATGCGGCGTGCGAGCGTGGCGATGCCCGCGTGCCGCTCTTCGACCATGCCGCGGTCGCCACGGTGCTTGGCGGAGCCGTCGCCGCCGATCGGCTTCCTGTGCGCGGCGTCGCCGTCGATGGTTCCCGCGTTGCGATCGCGCTCGAAGGGCGCGATGCCCCCGTTGTGTGCGCAGTTGGTGGCGCCGTTGTTGCGGAAAGTGATCCATCGGCTCGCGCGCTGCTGGAGATATCACTGCGTTCGGGCAAGCAGCGGAGCAGTGGGCAAGGCGCGTCCACCCATCTCAACTTCGTGAACAGACTCGCAGAACCTGTTGAAATCGTCTGGATCGACCATGGACAGGGGGAGAGGCCCTACGGTCGTATCGCACCAGGTGAGACGCACAGGCAGCAGACCTTCGGTGGGCACGCATGGTTCGTGCGCACCGAGTCAGGGCGTGATCTCGGGCATGTTGTGGCAACCGATGTCGAGCGCACCGTTGTCATCGGCGAATCGTCACCCGCGGAGCCTGCATCGGTCGAAACCATGGGCGCACCGAAGCAATCGTCCAAGCCCGTCCCGCACGAAGGCGTGCCCTCGGCGCTGCCGGTCGTCGAAATCACGCGCGGTGGCCCAAATCTTGTGTTCCGCGCGGAAGGCGCTGAATTCTTCCGCACCATCGATGGCGCCGAACGCGATGCCTACGACTCCCACTGGCTCTCTCCCTTGGGCGACGCAGTGGTTGCGCTCAAGATCCGCCGGGCTCCACCGCGACCCATGCACATCGTTGAACCCGCGCCCACGGATCGGTTGCAGCCGAAGCTGCGGACAGAGAACTACACCAAACCCGGCGACGAGATCGATCACCCCGTGCCGCACATCTTCCGCATCGAACGCACCGATGGCCGCATCACTGCCCGCGAAGTGCCACTCGAAGGAACGCTCTTCTCCACTCCGTGGTCGATTGACCGTATCCACTTCCTCCCCGGCGGCCGCGAAGCAGCATTTCTCTACAACGAGCGCGGCCATCAAATCGTGCGCCTTGTCGCAGTTGATCTTGCTTCAGGCGCCACCCGGACGATTGCAGAGGAGCGCTTCCCGACCTTTGTCGACTACGCCAACAAGATCTGGATGCACTGGCTCGATGAGACGGGCGAGCTGCTCTGGATGACCGAGCGCACGGGGAAGAGCCAACTGCTCCTGCTTGATTCGGCCACGGGAGCGGTGAAGCGCGAAGTCACCCGCGGTCCCGCGCTTGTTCGCCGTGTCGACCATGTTGATCCGCGCGCACGCACCGTGGACCTCGCACTGATGGGCCATGACCCCGCGCAGGATCCCTACCACATCCATGAGGCCCGTGTCGCCATCGACAGCGGCGACACTGTCATGCTCACTTCTGGAGATGGCACCTGCCGCGTTGACTTTTCACCCGACCGCAGCGCTCTTGTCTGCGTGCGCGCGCGCGCCGATCTTCCGCCTGTGTATGAACTCCGACGCGCCCGCGACGGCGCCGTGGTTGTCACCCTCGGCGCGGCCGACGACTCCGCCATGCGCGCCGCCGGCTGGACCGTACCTGAGCGCTTCGTCGCCAAGGGCCGCGATGGTGCCACCGACATCTGGGGTCTTGTCTTCCGTCCGAGCGGCTTCGACCCTGCGCGTCGTTACCCCGTCATAGAAAACATCTACGCCGGGCCACACGGCCAGCATGTGCCGAAGTGGTTTGACCTCTCGAGCCGCTCGCGCGAGTACGCCGAACTCGGCGCTGTCGTCGTCCAGATCGATGGGATGGGCACCAACTGGCGGGGGAAGGCCTTTCACGATGTCTGCTGGAAGAACTTGAAGGACGCAGGATTTCCCGACCGCATCGCGTGGCTGCGCGCTTTTGCTGCACGCGAGCCCGCGGCTGACCTTACACGCGTCGGCATCTTCGGCGGCAGCGCGGGCGGTCAGAACGCCATGCGCGCCGTGCTCGACCACGCAGACTTTTACAAGGCCGCCGTCGCCGACTGCGGCTGTCACGACAACCGCATGGACAAGATCTGGTGGAATGAGCAGTGGATGGGTTGGCCTCTCGACGAGAGCTACGCCGACAACTCGAACATGGAGCACGCGTCGCGCCTCGGCGGAGCGCTCATGCTGATCGTCGGCGCACTTGACTCCAATGTCGACCCCGCCAGCACCATGCAGGTCGTGCAGAAGCTGATCGAGGCGGGCAAGGACTTTGAGCTCCTCGTCATGCCCGGCCAAGGTCACGGTGCCGCCGATTCTGCGTACGGCAACGCGCGCCGCGCGAAATTCCTATTTGAGAATCTTGGCAGCCCGCACTGATCTTTCCACCAACCGCTGCAGCATGGAGATGGGGGAGCGGCTATGTTCTCGCGCGTGGCGAAACTGCATATTCAAGGGTTCCCGCTTGGCGATTGGCAGACCAACAGCTATCTCGTGTGGATCGAGCAGCAAGGGCGAAAGCCGGCGTGGATCGTGGATGTCGGCGACCGCCCTGCAGCGCTCATCGATGCGGTACGGCGCTCTGGTGCTGAAGTGGAAGCGATCCTCTTCACGCACGCGCATCTTGATCACATCATGGGTCTGCCCGAAGTGCTGCGAGAACTTGGGGATCTGCCGCGCCTCGCGCACGCGGTCGAGCATCCATGGTTTACCGACCCGCTTCTCAACCTGTCGGCGCTTGCCGATGTGCCTGCCGTGTCCGTGGCGCAGCCGACGGGAACGCTCGCGGAGGCAGAGACGCTGAAACTCGGGCCGACTTCGTGGCGCGTGCTGCACACGCCTGGTCATAGCCCAGGGTCCATCTCACTCGTCTGCGATGAAGCGGCTGCCGCGATTGTCGGCGACACGCTGTTTGCAGGTTCGGTCGGTCGCAGCGATTTCCCCACGAGTGATCCGCGCCAACTCGATGCGTCGCTTGCGCGGCTGATGCAACTCGATGACCGCTTCGCGGTGCATCCTGGGCACGGTCCGTCAACCACCATTGGCGCCGAGCGGCGCAGCAACCCCTTCCTTCGCTGAACGCGCCTCGCACCACGCGGACATGCGCGTGGCGAGGACATCGAGCGGCAGGGGACCCGCACCGAGCAGATGGTCATGGAACGCCCGTAGATCAAACGCGGCGCCGAGTCGCTGCTCGCACTCGCTTCGGATACGACGAATCTCCAGCTCGCCGATCTTGTACGCGCATGCCTGCCCTGGCCACGCGATGTAACGATCCACCTCGCGCTCGATATTCAGCATGGAAAGCGCCGTGTTCGATGCCATGAAGCGGATCGCATCGGCGCGCGGCATGCCCTGCGCATGGATGCCGGTATCCACCACCAATCGGCAGGCGCGCCACATTTCGTAGAGCAGCCGTCCAAAGTCGTCGTACGGATCTTCGAAGAGCCCCATCGGGATCCCGAGCCGCTCCGCGTACAGCGCCCAGCCTTCGGTGAACGCCGTTGCATCGATATCGCGCCGAAACTCGCGAAGTCCGACGACCTCGCGCGCGAGTGCGATCTGCAGGTGATGGCCAGGCACCGCCTCGTGCAGCGAGAGCGGGATCATCTCGTAGATCGGCCGCTGATCGAGCGCGTAGGTGTTCGCATAGAACCACCCCGGCAGTCCCGCCTCCATGCTGCCCGGTTGGTAGTACGCCGTGGTCTGCGAGGGGGCCATGAAACGCGGAATCTCGCGCACGCCGTAGGGCAGCCGCGGCAGCACGCCGAAGTACTCGGGCAGTTTCGCATCGATGCGTTTGCAGATGGCGCGGTAGCCATCGAGCAGCGCTTCCGCAGTGCGGTGGTAGAAGCGCGGATCGCTGCGCAGATACGCGATGAACTGAGCGAGGCGTTCATCAGGTGGCAGCGCCGCACGCGCAACATCCGCGGCGGACCAATCCGTGCGCGCGATCACCTGCAGCATCTCGCCACGAATGCGAGCCACCTCCTTCAAGCCGATCTCATGAATCTCCTGCGCACTCTTTGCCGTTGTGGTGAAGCGCCGCAGTTCAAACTCGTAGAACGCGCGCCCCATCGGCTGATCGCGCACGCTGACGGACTGTGGTGCGGCGGGGATGTAGTCGGACTTCAGCCACAGCAACATCTCGCCGAGTGCGAGCAGTGCATCGAGTCGCGCTTTCTCCGCCATCGCACGCAGTTCCGCTTGGCGCGCCGCAGGGATCGAATCAGGCATCGTGTGGAGCGGTGCCATCATCGGCTCCAAGTTGCCGGCAAGCACCACGTCAAACTGTGTGGTCGTTCCATCCAGAACGACGGCAGGAGGTACAAGCCGCTCTGCCAGTCCCTCGGCCATCATGGCTTGCGTATCGCGCACCGCCGAAGGCAACCGCGTCATGCGCTTCACATAGTTTTCCCAGTCCTCGGGCGCGCGGAAGGGAACACCCTCGGCAAACTGCGGCAGATCCTGCTGCGGTCCGCCGCGCTGGCCGACGGGCATCATCCAACGCTTGAACGCAAACCCCGCGGATTCCTGCCGCAGTTCGCGCATGAAGAGCGCGTAATCAAGTTGGTCGTTGCCAGTCAGCGAAGCGGCATCGATCGCCTCGCCACGCTCGATGAAGTAGTTGATGTCGTTGTGCCGCAGCAACGCGCCGCGCGAACCAGGCTCCGTGATGCGGTCCGCCTGTGTGGGTCTGCCGCGGGCGATCGCATACTCGGGGAACGAGAGGTCGCGCCAGCGCTGGTATTCCTGTGCGAGCTCCTCGAATGCAGTGGCCGCATGGGTCGCGGGAGGCGGTGGATCCTCCGCAGCGACGACTCCGTACACGATCAGGAGCGCGCACGCCATCGCGCCGCTCCACATGGGAGTCCGCGGACGGGCGCACGCTGGTCGCCTTGCTGCACATACTTCCTGCATCCATGCACGGTACCCCACCAACACAGCACATGCGACGGAGCCGTCGTGGGCGGAGGGCTATACTCGCCGACTTCCCGTGAGCGCTGCGATCCCAACACCGACGGAGCAGGGGTACTCGCCCCCTTCAGTGCGGCAGTTCGCGGTGTTTCTCGACAACAAGGTGGGCAAGCTGCTCGAACTGCTGAAGCTGTTCGATGACGAGTCCTCTGTTTCGATCGCGGCGCTCAGTGTGATGGATTCGAGTGATTATGCGGTCGTTCGAATGATCTTCTCGAATGCCGATGCGGCACGACACGCGCTTCGCAAGAACAACTACACCTTCAGTGAACTTGATCTCATTGTGGTGCAAATCGGGCAGGGGCAGTCGCTCACAAAGCTGTGTCTCTACCTGCTCGGCGCAGAGCTGAACATTCGGTTTGTGTATCCCGTGTTGCTCCGCGCCTCGGGTGAACCGTGTGTTGCGCTCGCGGTCGATGACTGCTATCTCGCCGGACAGATCCTTCTTCGCAAGCGATTCACGCTGCTGGGCGAGGAAGACCTCGGCTGAAGCGTCGCCCGTCCCTCGGCCGACCGTCCTGCCGTCAACCCGCCGTTGGTTTGGGGTTGTTGCCCTGGTCGTCGTAGGTGTAGACCGTTCCATCCTGCTCTGCATCACACTGCTTGTGGTGACCATCGCAGAGTGGGAACTTCTGCGAGAGTCCACATGCGCAGATCCACACGGGCTTGTCGGATGGTTCGATCTTGATGGGACGATTTGCGTTGATGCGAACGATGCGTGCCATGCCTCGATCTCCTTCGGGTGGTGATCACCGACTCAGATGCGGACTGTTTCGTCGCGCGCGCTCGACCGCTGCGATTCGTGTTGCGGTCCGTGAACGGGCACCGCTTCGACGGTCGCCGAGGTCTTGGATGTCTCCCAGATGCGGACTGCTCGAAGATGGAGCCCGCGCACCCGAAGTGGATCTTCCAGCAGTGCGAAGCAGACCGTTGCTATGTTCTCCACGGATGGATTCTGCTCGGCGAACTCTGGGCAATCCAGATTGAGATTGCGATGATCGAATCGCTCGATCACATGGCGGCAGACTTCCTCTTCGAGTACCGCCATGGACGGTGGATTCGACACGTCGGCTGAAACGGAGACCTCCACGCGGTAGTTGTGGCCATGCCCGTGGGGCCAGTTGCACTTTCCAAATTGTGTGCGGTTCGCCTCATCGCTCAGCAATGCGTCATGCATTCGGTGGGAAGCGGCGAACTCGAAGGTCGATGTCACAGTCGTTTGCGTGGCCATGTCCTGTCTCCACACTACCTGATGAAAGGGGGTGATCTTCCATTGAAGCATGTCAATCGGTCTTCCGAGCGCAGCTGCGATTCCGCGCGAAAGTTCGTGGATCAGCACAGCAGGTTTTGCGGACGCAGCATCTTCGCGCACAAAGAGTGCTGCGCGCAGAATGCGGATCGCCGACGCGCGAACCGCCCGATCCACATCAGCGAGCGTCGCTATGCATCCGTAGTTGCACAGAGGATCACCTTGCAAGGAAACCATCAATTCGAACCATGCACCGAGGCGATCGGGGCAGGGGAACGATGCAAATGAGTTGCCTTTGATCGCTGTGTCCATCGCCGCCTCGCGCCCCACAAAGATCCGAACGGAGCGAGTCAGCATGGCTGTCGCCGTTGTTTCCGCGGACGATCCTGTCGAGACTGGTTGTGGACCTGAATGCGCTTCCATCGCTAATAAAACTGAGGATAGTGGCGATGTGCTGCTTGACCAACCACCATTTACGGATTACGCTTCCTGTATTACCAAGCCCCCGGAAGGGCTCGGCGTGAGGCTTGCCTCCGCCGGGCCTTTTTTTGTTTGCTGTTTAGGATGCTGAAGTCATGAGTGTCCGTTCAGGCGTTTCGGGCAGTTGCATCGTGCTGTGCAGTGCTTCTGTCGCCGTCTTCATCGGTGGAACGATGTGCGGGTGTGCTGCGCCACGCAGCTCGCCGCCTCCGCCGCAAAGTGCCGAACGTGTGCAGATGGCGGATGGTCTCTGGGCTGATCGTTCGCGCGGGGAAGTCGTGGTGGATGCCCGTGTCGCTACGCGCGAAGGGTGGCTTGAGCAGCTGGTGTGCAAGGCGGGAACGCGCGAGCATGAGTCGCTGCTCGTCGTGGCAATCCGGCCATCGCTTCTTCATGCGGCGCTGCTGTTCGTGGGCGTGCAGCCGGGCACGCCCGGAATCTGGCGCGAGGAGCAAGGCAAAGACGGCGCGTGGAGCATCGCCTACACGAGTCCAGTTGGAACGCCCGTGGAGGTCGTGGTACGCATTCCAGGTGAATCGGGCGAGCGCGAGGAGCCACTTTGTCAGTGGGTTCGTGGCACGCGTGAAGTGGGGGGCAAGCTCGTCGAGCAGAGGTTCCCGTGCGATGGCTTCGTCTTCGCGGGCTCGCACGTGCGTCCAAATCCCCCATCGCTTGGAGCGGGCGAGCACTACGTCGCGGACTACACGGGTTCGATCGTCGGGCTCGTCACCTTCGGCGACGAGATGATCGCCTTCCGTGAAGTGATCCCAGACCGAGTGGACCTTGCTCCCGCCGTGTGGACGGCCGATACAGCGCGCATCCCGCCCGAGGGCAGTGCGGTGCAGCTCGTGATTCGCGCCGCGAAGCCGCACCCGCAGTAGGATCGGTTGCGTGCACGGCGAGCATGCAGCACAGCTGCGCGGCATCTGCAGACGCTACTGCCATCCCGACGGCACGGTGATGGTCGATGCACTGCGCGGCGTGGACTTGGACATTCCTCGTGGACAGTACCTCGCCATCATGGGTGCATCGGGCTCGGGCAAGAGCACGCTCATGAACATTCTGGGCTGCCTCGATCGCCCGACCGCAGGTCAGTACCTGCTGGACGGTGAAGATGTCGCGAAACTCAGCGACGAGCAACTTTCGCTTGCACGGGGACGGCGCATCGGTTTCGTCTTTCAGGCGTTCAATCTGATCCCCGAACTGAGCGTGCTTGAAAACGTGGAAGTGCCCCTCTTCTATCAGGGGCTCGACCGCGCTGCGCGCCGCGCACGCGCGCGGGAGAAGATTGAAATCGTTGGGCTGACGTCGCGCATGACGCACAAGCCATCGGAACTCTCGGGCGGTCAGCAGCAACGCGCCGCAATCGCGCGTGCGCTTGTGTCGGATCCGTCGATCATCATGGCGGATGAACCCACGGGCAACCTCGACTCCGCGACTGGCGAGGCGATCCTGGGCGTCCTCGATCGTTTGCACGCACAAGGCCTCACCATCGTGCTGGTCACGCATGATGACCGAATCGCCGAACGCTCGCAGCGAGTGATACGCCTGAGCGATGGGGTGGTTGTTTCGGATCTCGCCGGTGGTCGCGCTCCATCGGCGAGGCAACACATCCTGAGCGCACCCGCATCTGGCGAAGGTGGTGGGTAGGCATGCGCATTCTCGGCATCGACCCCGGGCTGCAGCGAACGGGCTACGGATGCGTGGACTGCGGACGCGCTGGGACTGTGCAGGTGGTTGAAGCGGGCATCCTGCGCTTGCAGGCACGCGCGACTGTGGCAGCGCGCTTGGTGGCACTTGAGCACGATCTCACGGAGCTGATTGCTGAACTCCGACCGCATCGTGTGGCGGTCGAGCAAGTGTTTGTGCATGCCAAGCATGTCCGTACCGCAGTCATCATGGCGCATGCGCGCGGCGTGATACTGCTCGCAGCCGCACGCGCCGACATTCCCATCAGCGAGATCGCGCCGACGACGGTGAAGTCCTCGCTGACCGGGAACGGTCACGCCTCGAAGCGGCAGATGCAATTGGCAATCGCCGCGCGCTGTGGGCTCGCGAAGCCACCCTCGCCCGCGGACGTCGCCGATGCGCTTGCCGTGGCGCTCGCCGATGCGAACCGTCATCGCTGACGCCGCGCGGCTACGCTCCACACCACCGATGAATCCTGTTCGCCTGCACACGCGCCGGATCTTTGGCGATCAACTCACGCCCGTGCTCGCGTATCGTCGCCTCGTCGCGCCGGACCAACGGAGCGCCCCGAGTTTCCTGTACGAATCGGTGGATCAGGGCGGCGCGATCGGGCGGTACTCGATACTCGGGGCTCAGCCGGTTCTTGAAGTCATTGCGCATGGCAATGCCGTCACGCTGCGCGAGCATTCACCAAGCGGCGTGCGCGAAACCAAATCCCACGCCGACGATCCATTCCAATCCGTTCGTGAGGCGGCGAAGTGGTCTGGCATCGAGCCGATCGGTGAAGTGCCGCCGTGTTTCTGCGGCGGCTGGGTCGGCATGGTCGGCTTCGATGCCGTGCGGTGGCTGGAACCCGGCAAGCTGCCCTTCGCACGGGCGCCTCGCGACGACCGCGGACTGCCCGACCTGCATGTGGCGCTCTACCGCGATGTGGTCATCTTCGATCACGCCACCAAGGTCGTTCACCTCGTGTGCGCGCAACTGCCTCACGAGACGCGCAGCGGTCCGTCCGCACTCGACGCACTGGAAACACGACTCACCACACCGATGCCGCCGCTCGCCAGCGGGCGCGTTGATCTCGATATCTCTGCGCGACCGAATGAGGTGGTCCAGAGCGTGACCCAGCGTGGCGACTTTGAGGCTTCCGTACGGCGCGCGGTCGAGTACATCGCGGCAGGGGATGCCTTCCAAGTCGTGCTCAGCCAGCGGTTCGTGCGCAGCAGTGCCGTCGATCCTTTTGATGTGTACCGCGCGCTCCGTATCGTCAATCCGAGCCCGTATCAGATCTATCTGCAGGCGCAGGACTGCATCTTGGTGGCGGCGAGCCCCGAGATTCTTTGCCGAACGCGTGGACGCGATGTCGTGAGCCGCCCATTGGCGGGCACGCGTCGCCGTGGACGCACGCACGACGAGGACGTGGCGCTCGCGCATGAACTCCTCGCCGATGACAAGGAGCGCGCGGAGCACACGATGCTTGTTGACCTTGCTCGGAACGATCTCGGACGCGTGAGCGATGCAGGATCGGTGCAGGTCACGCGTTCCATGGAGATCGAACGCTTCTCGCATGTGATGCATATCTCTTCGACCGTGACGGGGCGTCTGCGCACCGAAGTCGATGGGTGGGATGCGCTTCGCGCCGCACTGCCGGTCGGCACGGTCAGCGGTGCGCCGAAGGTTCGTGCCATCGAGATCATCGATGAACTGGAACCCGTACGTCGCGGACCTTACGCAGGCGGGATCGGCGGCATCGGTTGGTTGGGCGATGTCGACATGGCGATCGCACTGCGCATGATGGTGATCCCGGTTCCGCCTGAAGCGGACCGCGCGCCCGCGGGGTCTGTGCAGTGGCAGTATCACCTGCAGGCTGGCGCGGGAGTCGTTCTCGACAGCGATGCCGCGCGCGAGTGGGAAGAGACCGCGAACAAGGCCGCAGCCCTTGCACGGGCAATCGATCTTGCAGAGAGCGCGTGGTCTGCTCGGACTCCGCGGTAGAGGGCGGAGCGCTCACGACTGCTCGTCGGCAAGCGGAAGAGGGTCATCATTGTCATCGTCGCCGCGCGCAGGGCGCGGATGCTCGGGCGGTCGCACAGGGCGCTTCAACTGCTGGTCGAGCACGGCACGAGCCAACGCATCGTCTCGGTCTCGGTCCGCTGCTCGTCGCCGCGCGCGTTCACCCTCGCGCAGGGCCGATGCGGCATCCTCAAGAATCTCGCGCGTCAGGATCAGCGACGCGATGCCGGCAAGGCAGCCGCCGACAAAGAGGATCACCGCGCCCACCGTCACCCACTCGAATTGAGGCGGCAACTTCGGGAGCAGTCGTGTGAGCAACAGTGGCTGCACGAGCGCCGCAGACGCAAGCGAAACAGCCGTTACAAGCCCGAGATGTTTCGATGGTTCGCGCTCGCCTTCACCCATGATCAGCCGTAATCCAATTTGGGCAGTGGCGAGATTCGCAAGTGCAATCAGCGGTACCCATGCGCACTGCAGCAGCACGAGGAGCCACTCAAAGAGCGCAGGCACTTGAGCGAAGGACACCAGCACCAGCAGGAACCCACCTGCAGCAGCGACAGCCAACTCTGCACGCGCAAATAGCCACCCACGCTCCGCCCACTCGCTTGACGCGTCCCAGACACGTCCATCCTCCTGCCTGAGTTGCCAGATCGTCAGACAGCGTGCTGCGCTCCCAATAGTCAGGAGCAGCCAGAGCAGCGTTCCCGGTCCCGGTAGCCCAACGCAACCAAGCCACAGTGGCAGCGTCCAGAGGAGATTGCGGCGGATGCGGTCGAGTGCGAGCACGGACTGGCCCACCACCGAGTCGCTGTACTGATCTGGATTGGCCAAGTTCCGAGACCGTAGCGATCGCACAATCGATGCGCGCGACACCTTGCGTCCGCACTCAGGGCAGTTCAGTGCGCTGCTGCCTCGGAGGTCGTACCCGCAGTCGGGGCAGGGCACGGGTTCATCGTGGATCACTGGATGAGGCATGTCAAAAGGGGGGCAGCGCTGTGGATCGGACAATCGCACGGATTTCTGACGTCTCCGTTTGAACTGCCGCTGCGGAATCAGACTATAACTTCCAAGCGTTGGCTCGAACCATCCGTCCCATACCTATGGAAGACTGCATGAAATCGCCCATCACCCAGCGCCAAAGGGCTTGCGAGCGACAGCCCACGGCACTGCCACGCCGTCCGTTTCGTCGGGTAGGGCGATGTGCAGAGATGGTGGCACCGCTGCTGGCTCTCTTGTGGGTGCATGCCGGCCTTGCATCAGACAGTGAGACAGCTGTCGCGGCATGGAGCGACCGCGTGTGGTCCGCGGCCAAGGCGGACGATCTTGCCGGGGTTCATCAGTTGCTTGCGAACCCACCGGCAGGTGAGGCGGCTGCTCTGCAGGCGCTGCGCGCCTCGGTCACGCAGCGCAATCTGCATGTCATCGATCAAGAGAAGGCGCGCGTGCAGGAACTCGAGCGGCGCACCAAGGATCTGGCAGCAGCAAGTGGCGCCGCGGATGTCACGCTGGCGCTGTTGCATGCGGTCAACATCAAGTACTTGATGCCTGCCGAGCAGTGGCAGTCGTGGCTCGCGGGGCCTGATGGTGCGGCGCTCGAGCGGCTTGCACGCAGCGCACTCGATGCCGCGCAGCGCGATGGCGACCTGCTGCTTGCCCAGGAAATCCTTTTTCGACTGAAGGCGCTGCACGATGGTGCGGACACCGACCGCTACAAGGAGATCGATGCGGAACTGGATGCGTTCAACCGAAAGGTCACGCTCATCGCCGAGTTTGCGCCGCGCGAGCTGTACCGGCTGCGCAAACTGCAGAACAAGCGACTCGAGGCGGCCGCCAAGGCCGAAGGCAAGCCGATCGTGCGCGAACGCGAGGAAGAGCAGGAGCCAGAATTCAATGAACTCTTCGCCGACGATTGGAAGGAACGCCTGCGCGGCATCACGCCGAAACTGGTGCTGATGGGTCTGCGGCAGGCGGCCAGCGAGCATGTCACGAATGCGGGCTGGGCACCGCTGATTGATGGCGGACTCGACTCGGTGGAACTGATGCTCGACACACCACAGTTGGTGGAGAACTTCAAGGGGCTCGGCGATCCGGCGAAGGTCGCGGTGATGAAGGCGTTTGTGACGAGCCAGCGCGAGGCGCTCGCTGCGCGCGAACCCGGCGTACGCGTCGGTCCTTCGGATTTTCAGCGTGTACTCAGGGAAATCTTCACTCGCAACGATGAGACCGTTCAGCTGCCGCGCGAAGTGATCCTGCGAGAGTTCGGCGAAGGCGCCACAACGCAACTTTCGAAGCAGTACGAGGACGACTACTCGGAAATCATTTGGCCGGACGGTCTGCGCCGATTCCGCCAAGGCATCGAGGGCAATTTCGTTGGGGTCGGCATCCTCATCCGTCACAACGACAAGCGCGAGTTGATGATCGTGAATCCGCTCGAGGGTTCGCCTGCATCGCGCGCCGGTATTCGACCGGGAGATCGCATCACCGCCGTCGATGGGCAGTCCACGGTCGGGTGGACGCTGAACCGCGCGGTCGACACGATCACAGGCCCGGTGGGCAAGCCCGTGATGCTCACGGTGGCGCGCGAAGGCACCTCGGAGCCGCTGGAGTTCAAGTTGCGGCGTGCGAGCATCAAGATGCGTTCCGTGAATGGCTGGTGGAAGGAATCGCTCGATGAACGCGGGCTGCCACAGTGGGACTGGTGGATCGATCCCGACAGCGGCATTGGCTACATCCGCCTGACGTCCTTCAATGAGGATTCACTCGATGACTTCATGGATTCCATCCGCGAGATGCGCAAGGGCGGTCGCCTGAACGGCCTCGTGCTCGATCTGCGCGGCAATCCAGGCGGCCTTCTGAAGTCCGCCGTTGCGTTCGTCAACCTCTTTGTGCCCGAAGGCGAGATCGTCTCGGTCCAAGACCGCGATGGCAACATCCTCAACACATTCAGCGCCGAGCGTTCGCGCGCCGCACTGGTGGGGCTGCCGCTCGTGGTGCTGATCAACAGTGCATCCGCGAGCGCCAGTGAGATCGTGTCCGGCAGCTTGCAGGCGCATGGTGCAGCGGTTGTGGTCGGGGAGCGAACATTTGGCAAGGGCAGTGTGCAGACCGTTCAGCCGTTGCAGGATGGAGAGAACGAAGCAGCCGTGAAGGTGACAGTGCAGTACTACCTCATTCCGACTGACGCAGGCGGACGGCGCATGGTGCACCGGCGCTCGCAGAGCACCGATTGGGGAGTGAACCCTGATCTGCTTGTGAAGCTCACTCCGTCGCAGATGGAGGAGAGTGGCGAGATGCGACTCGCGGCCGACCGAATCGATGAAGCGGAGTGGAACCGTCATGGCGCAGACTTGCGTCCCGTTATCGGCAACTTGCTCATGAAGGGGATCGATCCACAACTGGAAACGGCGCTCATGGTGTTGCAGGCGCGGGCGGCGGGCGAAGCGGAACGCGAGCAGATTGCGAAGTCCACCAAGGGCAAAGCTTCCGACGGCTCCAAGGCGGAACCGCAGTAATCGGGCGCAGGACGCGCACCCCACGCGGTGGCTTGTCGCGACAAGTCGGAACCCCTATAACAGAGGGGCTTCAGACCTCTCCCATGGCCTCCGCTCCGCAAGCCTCTGTTGATGTGAAATCCGTCGGCGCGACCGAGGTCTCACCACCGCCTCCGCGCCCGAATGTGCCGCGCCCCGAAGTGCCCTTCGACACGGCCCGCGGCTGGCTTCGCGAGATGATGCTGATCCGCGAGTTCGAGCTGCGCTGCATGCAGGCGTATCAGGACAAGAAGATCGGTGGATTCTGCCACGTGTATATCGGCCAAGAAGCGGTCGCAGTCGGCTGCATTGCGGCCGTGGAGAAGCGGGATCCAATTGTGACCGCATACCGGGATCACGGGCACGCCCTCGCGCGCGGCATGGATCCGCGCCACTGCATGGCGGAGATGTTTGGGCGCGTGACGGGATGTGCGAAGGGCAAGGGCGGATCGATGCACATGTTCGACCGCGCCAACAACCTCTTTGGCGGTCATGGCATCGTGGGTGCGCAGATCCCGCTCGGAGTTGGGCTCGCGTTCGGCACGAAGTACGAGGATGAAGTGATAAGCGGTGGCAAGTCGTCGCGGGTCACGCTGGCGTTCCTTGGTGATGGCGCGCTGAATCAGGGCTCCGTGCACGAAGCGATGAACCTGGCCGGGCTCTTCGACTTGCCCGTCATCATCATCTGCGAGAACAACGGCTACTCGATGGGCACTCACATCGTGCGCGGCACCACGATGGGCCACGACATCAGCAGCAAAGCAGGCGCCTACGGCATGGAAGGTATTGCGATCGACGGCATGGATGTGCTCGAGACATACTGGGCAATGCGCGATGTGGTCGATCGGGTGCGTTCCACCAGCCGGCCAGTCTTCGTGGATATGCGCTGCTACCGCTACAAGGGGCACTCCATGTCCGATCCGCGCAAGTACCGCACGCGCGAGGAAGAAGAAGCGTACGAACGCGACGATCCGATCGGTCGGCTGCGAGCGCATCTCGAAGGGCGGGGCCTGACCGAAGATGATTTCAAGGGAATCCAGCGTGAAGTCCGCGCCACCGTTCGGGCGGCGGTCGAATGGTCCGACCAGTCGCCCGTTCCGCCGATGAGCGATCTCTACCGTGATGTGTATCTCGAGCGCTGGGGGCCCTACACGGGTTCGAGTGCGCCTGAGATGCTCGGCGGCGGCGAGAACGAGACGTCGTTCAAGGCGATCCGGCCAGTCGACGGTGAAGGAGAACTGCTGTGACCGCGACCATGCGCGAAATCGAGTTCCGCGATGCCGTGCGCGAGGCGATGAGTGAAGAGATGCGACGCGACATGCGCGTCATGCTGATCGGCGAAGAAGTCGCGCAGTACAACGGTGCGTACAAGGTCAGCCGCGGCATGCTCGATGAGTTCGGTCCGCGCCGCGTGATCGACACGCCCATCAGCGAGTCGGGCTTTGCCGGCATGGCCATCGGCGCGGCGATGCTCGGGCTTCGTCCGATCGTGGAGTTCATGTCGTGGTCGTTCAGCCTTGTGGCTGCGGATCCGATCCTGAACAACGCGCCCAAGATGCTCTACATGTCGGGTGGTCAGTACGGCTGCCCCGTGGTGTTCCGCGGCAATGACGGCGCGGGCGGTCAACTCGGATCGACGCATTCGTGGGCCGTTGAGGGGCTGTTTTCGAATGTGCCTGGACTGAAGATGGCGATCCCATCGAACCCAGCCGACGCCAAGGGACTCATGAAGACGGCGATCCGTGATGATGACCCCGTGTTCTTCCTTGAGAGCGAGCGGCTGCTTTCCTTGAAGGGCGATGTTCCCGAAGGGGAGCACCTGATTCCGTTCGGGCAGGCGCGCGTGGCGCGCGTGGGTCGTGACTGCACGCTTGTGTCGTTCGGTCGACCGGTGCACTTCTGTCTCGAAGCCGCCGATGCGCTCGCGCGCGAGGGCATCGACTGCGAGGTGCTCGACATGCGCACCATCCGTCCGCTCGATGCAGGCGCGATCGTGCGCAGCGTTCGCCGCACGGGCGCGTGCGTGGTCGTGGATCAATCGTGGAGTTTCGGATCGCCCGGGTCGGAAGTGGCGGCGCTCGTCCACCGAGAATGCTTCGACGATTTGGACAATCATGTCCACCGCGTCCACTCGGCGGATGTTCCCGCGCCCTACTCGTATGATCTCGAACAGGAGTACCTGCCCAACACGCGGCGCGTCTGTGAAGCGGTGCGCGCGTGCCTCTACCGAGCCTGAACCAACCCCATGCCCGTTCAGATCACCATGCCGCGCCTCTCCGACACAATGCAGTCGGGGACCATCGTCCGCTGGAACGTGAAAGAGGGCGACAGCGTCTCATCGGGCACGGTGGTGGCGGACGTCGAGACCGACAAGGCCACGATGGAGATGCCCGTCTACGACGACGGCGTCATCAGCAAGATCATGGTGGCCGCAGGGCAGCAGGTCCCCGTGGGAACGCCCATCGCGATCATCGCGGTGGACGGCGACGACGGTTCCTCGACCGCCAGCAACGCCGTCCCTGCACAGGGAAACGCATCGCCCGCTGCGCCGGCCGCATCGGCTTCACCCGCCGCACAACAGCCGCCGCGCCCAGCAGTGGCGCCTTCTACCCCAGCTGCGCCTGCCGAGCGCGTTCGTGTATCGCCGCTCGCTCGGCGCATGGCCGAAGAACTCGGCGTTTCACTCGACGCTGTCCGCGGGACGGGCCCAAGCGGACGAATCGTGAAGCAGGACATTCTTGCCGCCGCACACCAGCAGCCAGCGCCGCCCGCGCCTGCCGTACTCGATACGCGTGCGCAACCGGCGCAGACCGCGCTCGCCATCGGCACAGCACTTGGCGCAGGCAGTAGCGAAGTCGTCGTCAGCGGCATGCGCCAAGCGATCGCGCGCCGCCTTGTCGAAAGCAAGTCCACCATTCCGCACTACCAAGTGTCGATGCGAGTCAACATGGATCCGCTGCTCGAACTTCGCACCATGCTGAACGCACAGCTCGAACCGCAGGGCGTGAAACTCAGTGTCAACGACTTCATCGTCCGCGCCTGCGCCCTCGCCATGGCGGCGCACCCGTTCTTCAACGCCTCCTGGGCCGGCGACCGCATCATCCTGCACGGCGATGTGAATGTCGGCGTCGCCGTGAGCCTGCCTGCCGAGCGCGGCGGCGGACTTGTCGTCGCGGTCCT
>VGYQ01000014.1 GCA_016872915.1 Planctomycetota bacterium
AAGTTGATGTCGCCAACGCCCGTTCCGAGCCAATTGCTCAGCAGCGCGGCAAGATCACTGCCGTCCACCGCGCCAGAGCTATCGATATCGATGGAGTAGAGCGTACGAGCAGTCACTGTGATGTTCACCGCGCGCTCCGTGAAAAGACCGCTTGAATCCGTTCCTCGAAGCGTAATGGTGTGCGCGCCAGGCGCGAGTGATGCAACAAGAATCTGCCGCCCTGTCCCGATCGGGCCCGCAATGGACGAACGCCACGTGAATGCGCTGTCCGAAAGGAACTGATTTTCAAGATCCCATCCGGACGCATGCAGCAGGATCGCTGCTCCTTGCGGAAACGAGTTTCCACTGTTCGGAGTCAGCAGATGAATGTCAGGAGGATTCACGAGCCATGATCCCGACCAATCGGCGCCGGCGAGCCCACCCTCAGGCGAGCCGGATGGATCAAAGAAACCGAATGCCGCGGGGATGAGCGTGTCCGCAAAGTTCAGTCCATCGTTCACCCGCACATGCACCAGCCCACGGCCAACTCCAACATCCGGCGCGGGGATGTCTGCGAGCGAAAACGTGAACGACTCTGCAGTCTGGTGAACGGCAAGCGGTGTCCATGACTCGCCACCGTCGCGGCTGTAGAGAATGTTCGCGCGCAGCGAGTCCCCATCCGCATCCGTCGCGCTCCAGCGGAGCTCCACGTAGGGACCATGTCCGCACAGGCTTGGTGCACTTTCGCCCGATCCGTCTCTGCCATCCATGCGTGGAATGCTGCCAACCGAGACGATTTCAGGCACGTGGGAGGATCGAACCTGCTCTGCCAAGACGCGCCCTGAGCGAATGTCACGCAACTCGACTCGCGCGGGCGCGCGCCCACGGCGATCTGCGGGAACAAGAATGGAGACGGGCGAGGTGGCATGCATGCAGCCTGCGCCCTTCGTGCAGCCTGCGCATGATTCGCGAGTCGTCGCCGAGCGCCATCGGATGCTGTGGAGCAGCGTGCCATCGTCGGCGATTGACTGAATCAGGACATCGCCACGGGGATCGTCTGGCGTGATCGTCACCGCATCAAGCGTCGATGGAACATCCAGTCGAATCAGACCAGAGGAGTGCTCGAAAGACCCAGTGAGATGAATGGCTCGAACCCAATCCTGCGATGGTGTCTCGCCGCCGCCCGGAGCGTCGAATGCGCCACATGCGTTGCGCGTGTCGGTCAGGCAATCCGCATAGGTCGTGGTGTTGACCCACGCCTGATTGGTGAGCAGGCCCGCGACCATGACATCGCTCTTTGACGACGCGTGCGTCTGCGCCAGATTCAGCGGAGTCGCAAGATGGTGCTCGACATCGAGACCGACGGTACCAAGCGTGCTGTTCGTGTGGTTGAGCCCCCAACAGTGCCCGATTTCATGCGCACATGTGCGCTGGAACCGCGACGACTCGGAGTTGCCGAACGCCGCATCGCCGGGAACGCCGATTGCTTGCCCATTCCCGCTGAAGGGATTCCCAGGCAACCATCCATAGACAAACTCAGGGCGCGCGTAGCCAGCCGCAGGAATCGTGGTCAGCCGCAGCGTTTGCAGCGCGCTCAGCAGCGCATTGTTGGATGAGTTGATGTCCTGCGACCAAGTGAGTGGACCGGTAGGCGTGCGGTGATAGTTGAGTTCTGCATGCGGATAAATACCCCTGTAGAAACCATCGCCAATGCCGGGCTCGATCGTCGCTGCCGCGGGTTGCCCACCACCAGGGGTGTAGTTCACGGAGACGTACGCCATGTCAAGCGTCTTGCGGCAGGCAAAGGTCTTGTTGAGCAACGAAAACAGGTTGTTTGATTCATTCGACTCGGCGACCAGGTTGCGCGGATCGACCAGCACCTCGAAGTCCACATCGGTACTCACGGGAGCCACGATCGTGAAGTTCAGGGTGTCGTTCACATTGGCGGAGTTCGGAGAGATGGGCGCCGTAATCGGACCATTGCGTGAGAAGAATGGCGAACCGACCATCGGCGTCCCGTTCACCTTCACACGAAGCACAGCGTCCACATTCGCTTGCGAAGTGGTCTGCCCTGTGACAGCGATCTTGACCCGCACGGCGGTCGGTCTGCCCGCAACGAGTGTGGTCGTGCCGCCGCTGTTTTGATACCCCTGCTGCAACTCGACGCTCGAAACGGCCAGATCACCCGCGAAAAGCGGAGCTCCCGTCAAAGCGACGACACACGCCACTGCCCGGATGAACCGAGGAGATCCTGCAGAGGCGTTCAAGCACCAAGACGCCAGCAAGAGCCATGTGCTGAGCGGACTTGCTTGGGGTATTGGCATCTTTCTCCAAAGTGCGCCGAAGACTGGCTCGCGTGGGTTTACCCCCACGCTCCGAGCAGCCGAGCGAGATCCGGTCCATCCACGGACCCTGAATTGTCGAGATCCGCGCTACCCGGGTTGCCCCACTGCGAGAGCAGGATCGCCAAGTCAAGTGCGTTGACGATCTGATCACCATTGAGATCCGCAGGATTGGATGACCCGCCCACGGTGATCGCGACCGAGAAGAGGAGCGTTCCGTCGCCCTCACCTGGGACATCCTCATCCGACACGAGCAGCGTCCCATTGACCGTTGTGAGTCCGACAGGCAGTCCCGCTGGATTGATACGCAGCCGCAGCACTCCGGGGAACTGCGCGATCATGGTTGGGAGCGGCGCCACCACCGACACGGGTGCGCCTGTTGGCAGCGAAACAAAGTCCGCATCCAGCCGCGACTGAAGTGTGTTCCATGCGACATTGTGAAGCGGAACATCCACATCCTGCGCAGCACCGCCCTGCGGTACGGACACGGGAATCGTCGTTGTCGTCACGATGCTGCCCGCTGCCCAAGAGGGGCGCGCGCGTGCGATGACCGCGTACTCACCGATGAGATCGACCGATGCATTCTGCGCAGCTTCAGACAGCGTCCACGCGGATGCCTGTGCTTCAGCGAGTCCCACAGTGCCTGTGTTCAACTGAAGCGTTGTCACCGCCTCCGAAGGCGCGAGCGGCGCAATGCCACTGCCAGAGCCGAAGAGGCCCATCACGCTCGTCACGTTGTAATCCAACTCATCGGCTCCAAGCGGCGTGACAACTGCCGCCACATTCTTCACTCGAACCGTCACGGGCACTGCCGCTCCCTGGATGACCCGAGACGGAATAGGCGTCATGGTCGCCGACATGACCGCCGGAACCTGATAGTCCACGAGCACGGGAATGTGATCCGACGCATCGAAGAGCGCCTGCGCAAGCGCATTTGATCGCGCTGATTCGCCAACAAAATAGCTGTTTCCACCCGCGCTGATGGCGACGTTGTAGTGCTGCCCGTCATTCCCAAACGCACGGTATGTATTGCCGATGAGGCTGATCCCCTCACCGTCAAGCAGTTGTGCCGTGACCAGGTGCAGATCGAAACGGTCATCCATGCCACCCCCAACCAATCCCGTCTGAATATCACGCGGACTTTGTGTGTGCTTGATGGCGTTTGATGATCCGCTCCATCCACCGGTACCGAGCGGATCGAATGCCTGACCATTCCCGTTGGCCAAGAACGCGAGATATGCCCCTTCGGTGTTGTTGTAGATATTGAAGTCGCCGAGATAGAACGCGCGAACCCCAGCGCCGAGCCCATTCGCGTTGCTGCGCACGGCGACTGCCCCACTTTCGCGAGTCGCTGCCGCACCTGTCCCCGCAGCAAGGTGCATGCTGTACGCGTACAGGCGCGCAGCCGACGATGAGTAACCGTTCAATGAAAACAGCCAACGATCGCATGCACGACTTGCACCTGTAAAGATGTCCGCATGCCCAGCAACAACCTCACTGATCGTCTCGACTCGGTAGAACGCGCACTGCGCTCCGCTTGCTGAATCCTCTTGCGTGTTGGAGGTGTACGTGGCGCGCGCATAAGACGTACCCGGGGGCGCAGCTGCATTCACAAAGGTCTGCAATGCTGCCACCTGACTCGACGGCACCTCTTGAAAGAAGAGGAGATCAACAGGCTTGGCCCAACCTGTTCTATTATCGGAATGTGACGCGGCAATGACCGCGGTGATTGCGCTGGCCGACCCCTGCTGCCTCGCGATGTTGTAATTCATCACCCGCACCTGCGAGGACGCGGTGCAAACGACAGCGGCCGCTGCACAAGCTGCGGCAAAAGAAACATCGGTTCGCACGAGGGCAACATAGCCTCAAATCCGCCCACCGCCCATGGCAACTGGCCACTTTCGGCTAGTTTTGTCCCCCCCCGCCCTCAAAATCTTGGAGAACCGAATGCGTACCACCATCCTTGCCATCCTTGCCTTGTGTTGCCTCGCCCATCCCGCTCAGACGCAACAGGTCACACCCGAAGTTGTGACTCTCGACAACGGGATGGAGTTCCTGCTCATTCCGCGGACGGATGAGCCGAACACCATCAGCGCCGGCTGGCTGGCAAAAGTTGGCAGTTCGAACGAACGCCCTGGCATCACTGGCATTTCGCACTTCTTCGAGCACATGATGTTCAAGGGCACGAACACAATCGGTACGGGAGATCCAAAGAAGGATGCTGACTTCCGTGCGGAACAGAAGCGGTTGCGGGATGCCATCAACAAGGCGGTGTGGACGACGCAATATCAGCGTTACTTCCGTGGCGAAATCGATGATCCGTGGAACGCAGCAAATGACACGCCAGATCTCGCGGAACTCCGTGCACAACTCAAACTATCGATGGAAACGCAGCAAGGGCGTGCGAACGCGTCCGCGATTGCGACCATGAAGACCGAGCTTTCCAAGTTGAATCGCTCTGCACCAGAGGGCGCGAAGGAAGCAACTGCACTTGAAGCCAAGATCACGGAACTTGAGGCGCAGCAGCGTGCCTCGGCATCGATCGTTAAGGATGAATTCGATCAGGTCTATACGAAGAGTGGAGGAAGCCGCATGAATGCCTTCACCTCCTACGACTTGACCTTCTATTTCATCACGGTGCCAAGCAACAAGTTCGAATTGTGGTGCTGGATGGAAAGCGATCGACTGAATGACAGCGTTTTCCGCGAGTTCTACAGCGAGCGCGATGTCGTGCATGAAGAACGGCGGCTTCGTACGGAAAGCACGCCAACGGGCATTTTTCAGGAGCAGTTTGAGGCGATGTTCTGGATGTCGAGCCCGTATTCGTGGCCCGTCATCGGTTGGAGCAGCGATCTGAACTCCTACACGATGGATGAAGCGATGCGCTACTGGAACACCTACTACCGCCCAAACAATCTCGTGGGCGTCATCGTGGGCGACTTCGACCCGAAGGAAGTCAAGCCACTTATCGCGTCCTACTTCGCGCGTCTGCAGAACAGCAACACGCCGGTTCCACCGATCGTCACGCTGGAACACAAACAGATGGCGGAGCAGCGCATGAACGCCGAGGCAGAGTGTCAGCCGCAAGTCGAAGCGCGGTACCACACCGTGCCATTCCGTCATGCCGACTCCTATCCGCTCGAGATGCTTGCAGGCATTTTGAATGGTCGCACTGGCCGTCTCTACAAGTCGATGGTCGAGGGATCAAAGATTGCATCGACTGCTGGTGCACAACAGGACTCGCGGCGAATGGCAGGCGCCTTCTCATTCTCTGCGGAGACAAAGGGCGACGCCACTCCCGCGCAACTTGAGGAAGCCTGGTACCGCGAACTGAAGCGACTGCAGGATGAACTTGTGGGCGACGAGGAATTGCAGAAAGTGAAGAACAACGTTGCTGCGGATTCTTACCGTGGCCTTCAGTCCAACTTCCGCTTGATGATCGGGCTTGCGTACGCGGAAGCGCTCGGAGGCTGGGAAGAAATCAACGAACAGCCACGGAAGTTGCAGGCTGTCACCGCAGCCGATATTCAGCGCGTCGCACGCAAATACTTTGATGCCAACAACCGCTCTGTCGCGACGTACCTGCGCAAGGCAAGCGCGGGCAGCAGCAGCGCGGAGGATGCCGACATTGCGGCGCTGCCTGCGCCGATGCAGGCTCGTGCACGCCAGATGGTCGCACAGATCATGAAGGAGTCTGATGTGGCTTCGCTCCGGACTGCCATCGAGCAGATGAGTTCTCAGGCAGACAAGATGCCGCCTGCGATGAAGCCCATGATGGATCTCATGATGAAGAAGATGCAGGAACGCATCGCTCAACTTGAGAAGCAGGACAACTGATCCGGCGACATGCTGCATTTCACACCACACAGCAGAAGGACATATTCAATGCATACCTCCAGACTCCAACGCTCCACGATCGCTCACCTCGCTCTGGCGATCATCTCCACGGCCCTTGTTTCTGTGGGAGATGCGTCCGCTGCGGGCGATCTCGCCGCACGTCCGGAAAAGCTGACATTCCCGCCGCTGCGGTTCGATGCGCCGAAGGCGGCGACGTATCGCACCACGCTGTCCAACGGCACTCCTGTGTACATGCTGCCGAGCCACGAGTTCCCGCTCATCAACTTGAGCATGACCTGCATGGGTGGAAGCAATCTCGATCCGGCTGACCGAGCAGGATTGGCATCCATGACTGCCGCGATGATCCGTCGTGGCGGGACGACCACCGCGAAGGCAGATGCGATCGACGAGAAGATCGAGTTCATGGCCGCGAATATCGGCGTGGCAGGTGGCGATTGGCGTTCGACCGCTTCCATCGATGCGCTCAAGTCCAACTTTGAAGATGGACTCGGCATCCTGGTCGACATGCTGCGGAACCCGGCCTTCGATGAGGAGAAGTTTGCCATTGCGCGCGCCGATGCCCTCGAAGGTCTGAAGCAGCGCAACGACGATGCAGCATCGATCAGCGGACGGGAATGGGGCTATCTGGTGTATGGCGAGGACCACTTTGAGTCACGCCAAGTGACGGGCGAGAGTCTCGCGGCGATCACGCAGGATGAGATGCGCGCCATGGCCGCTCGCATCTTCAATCCTGGCAACATGATCATTGCGGTCACAGGAGACTTTGAGCCGGGGGCCATGAAGGCGATGCTGGAGAAAGCGTTCGCCGGTTGGACCACCGGAGCAAAGAATGCCCCTCCAGAAGCACCCACATTCAACATGAAGCCTGGCGTCTTCTACTCGCAGAAGGACATCCCGCAAGGCAAGGTGTCAATCGGCATGCGGTCGATCAACCGTGACGACCCCGATTACTTCCCATACCTCGTGATGAACGAGATTCTGGGTGGCGGAGGCTTCTCCAGCCGCATCATGCAGCGGGTACGCAGCGACGAAGGTCTCGCGTACAGCGCGGGATCGCGCTTCAGCGCTGGGCCGTTCTATCCAGGCGTGTTCCGTGCGGCGTTCGAGAGCAAGAGCCCCACCTGCGCTCTTGCCACGAAGCTGATCATCGACGAGATCAACAGGATGCGCGACACGCTCGTCAGCGCATCGGAGCTGGAGACGGCCAAGAACTCCTTCGTCGAGACGTTCCCCAGCACCTTTGCATCAAAGCCCGGCACACTGGGCGTCTTCGTGAGCGACGAGTGGACGAATCGCCCCGCGGGCTACTGGGAGACCTATCGCGACAAGATTCGCGCCGTCACACCCGAGGACATTCAGCGCGTAGCGCGCAAGCACCTCGATCCGTCGAAGCTCACGATCCTTGTGGTGGGCTCTTGGGACGACATCGCCAAGGGAGACGCGCAGGGCCGTGCGCGCATGGATCTGTTCGGTCCTGCCACGCGCCTTCCTGACCGCGATCCAGTGTCGCTCAAACCACTCGAACCATCGGCCGCGACTTCCGCAGCAAGCAAGTCCGCGTCCCAAGGCAGCTGAACGCCCTGTAGGGCGTTATCGAGGGAGAGATGCGTCGACTGACTGGCCGCGCTTTCCGAGCGCCCATGCCAACTCCGGCATGCGCATGATCTTGGCAGCCAACAGGAACACGCCTCCACCGACCGCGACGCTGACCCCAAGCAGTATCCCCTGACCGCTCCAAGTCGTCGCCTGCGGCCAAAGCCGAATCAGGAGGGCGAGCGTGATCGCCATGACCCCGGCGGCAAGCGCTGTGCGCAGCCAACTTGTCCGCACCTCAGGTGTGAGCACGACCCCCGTCCGGCGCGAGAGCATGTACATCAGGATCGCCATCTGAATCACGGCACAGACGGCGGTCGACAAGGCCAGCCCCGCCGTGCGCAATGGCGTCCAGATGAGCGTGATGTTCAGCACGAAGTTCAGCGCCACCATCGCAGCCGCAACCTTGACTGGCGTCATCGATTCGCCGCGCGCATAGAACGCACGTGTCAGAAGATGGTTGGCGCTGTACGCCCAGATCGCGGGGGCGTATGCCAGCAGGATCGTCGCCACGCGTGCGGTGTCTTCTGCAGTGAACGATTCACCCTGAAAGACGACAGCAGTGAGTGGCGTGCGCACGAGCATGAGCCCGATACTTGCAGGGAGTCCGATGAACACCACAAGCCGCAATGCACGCGCCACCGATACTCGAAACGCAGCGAGGTCGTTTGCCTCGCGCGCGAGTTGTGGAAAGATCGCCGTCGCGACCGAGATGCCGAACACGCCGAGCGGAAACTCATAGAGGCGCTGCGCGAAGGAGAGCGATGCCATCGCACCT
Source organism: Planctomycetota bacterium (assembly GCA_016872915.1). Taxonomy (GTDB): domain Bacteria; phylum Planctomycetota; class Phycisphaerae; order Phycisphaerales; family SM1A02; genus F1-60-MAGs104. The sequence goes on from VGYQ01000014.1 coordinate 8,551, forward strand.
TCATCGAGCGGATAGGCAATGCCTGCGATCGTCGGTCCGATGATCGTCGGATAGCTCGCGATCAGTCCATCAATGAAGGTGTTCACCTGCAGCACACCGAGCCCAATCGCCATCGGGACAGCCTGTTGGATCACTTGACGGAAGCTCATCCGAGCTGACTCGTCGCCGCCTGGCGGTATCACCGCAGGCCCGTGCAGGCGTACCGCACGTAATGCGAGCAAACTCCAAACAAGTTGCAAGACTCCTGCCACGAGCACGCTTGCCGCAACCCACACGATGTGTGAGGACGGCTCGAGTTCCGTCAAGCCAATCCACCGTGCCGCCGGTGGTGCGAGTCCGACTGCGCTCACGACGATCGCTAGGTTGAGAATCACAGGAGCTGCTGCCGTGGGACCAAATCTGCCGTGCACCTGCAGGACTGCACCGATCAGCGCCACCAGACAAACGAGTGGCATGTAAGGCAGGAGAATGGCAACGAGTTTCGCGGAGAGAATCGCAGATGCGATCGAGCTGTCAGGCCAAGCAGCGATCAGCACACCCTCGCCGATGAGACAAACGACCGAGAGGAAGATTGCAGTCCTTGAAAGCACGAGCCGTGCAACATGTGCGGCGATAGCGGGTTCTGACGCTTCCAGTTTCGAATAGACCGGCAAGAAACTGGATGTCAGTGCGCCCTCGCCGAAGAGTCGGCGAAAGAGATTTGGCACCATGAAGGCGAAGGCAAATGCATCGGTCACCACGCCGACTCCAAAGACACGGCTGAGTGCCGCATCGCGGGCCAAACCCGTCGTCCGACTCAGAAGCGTGAACGCGGAGACCGTTCGAGCATGTGTTTCGAATCCTCGCGCCTTTGCCACGGTAGATTCTCCTCATCGGCATGATCCCGTCTGTGGCGCAAAACATCCTTCCCTCGGCACGCCTGACTTGGGGGCTGGCATGGGCGGTACTCCTCATCGTGGGTTGCAATGGAGCTCCCGAGGTGGTTCTGGAAAGTGATGTCCCAAATGTGGCCGGCTATGAGCCGCTTGTCACACGGAACCTCGAACGCACAGATGGGCGGATTTCAGGCGTTGAGGTGCTCTACCGCGGCGACATCGTTGATCCAGTCCAGCAAGTGAAGGACACCCAGTCGCGGTTCAGTGCACAGGGATGGACGCTTGTATCCAGACAAGCGCGCGGAGCTGCCACCATTCTGAACTTTCGCAAGGACAGCCGATCTGCACGAGTCGAGATCGCCATGAATCAACTTGATCCGATGACGAGCCCCGCCCACTTGCAAGTCTTCCCAACGCCGCCCCCGCCGCCGCCAGTCACATTCAGCGCGCCAGTTCCAAGCGGCGCCGCACCAACCTCGGGTGCTCCCGTTGATGGCTTTGCACCACCCGCTCGCTGAGCCCACTTCGGCGCTGCCTCACGTACCACGCAGGGCTTCGCAGGCGGACTCCGCCGCCAGCCTCCCCGAACGCATCGCACCCTCAATCGAGCCATCGGACACATGATCGCCAGCGATCCATAGTCCCGCGGCGTGACGCATCGATGGACGAAGCGCGAGATCCTCTGGATGCTGCCGAGGGAGCGCCTGCGCGATCCGCTCGGTCGCCACATGCGTCCATTCCCCAACGGTCGAACCGAACCAACCCTCCAGTTGTGTGCGACAGCGTGATTCCAACTCCGCGTCAGAAAGCTCGCAAAGATTCGGATCCACCACGCTGCCACTCACAAGCGACTCGCCACGCGGCGCATAGTCGGGCCAGACACTTGTTGGCGATACAGCATGGTTGATGGGACCACCTCCAGTGCCATCGAGCAGCAACTCTGGTCGTCGCAGCGACGCGGGGCAATGCGATGTCTTGACTCTCCAAGTCATCGTCACCGTACGACACCAACGACGCGCAGGAAGCGATGGGAGAAGTTTTCGCGCGGAGTGCGCATCGCATGCGACAATCACCTGCTGCGCGGAGTGAATCTGTCCCGCCGCGTCTGTGACCGCCCAGCCAGCAGCTGCTTGATCGGATCCGATCGACTGTGCACCACACTTCATCAGCACTTGAGAGTGTGACTCCTGCGGCAAGGCTCGCCGCAGCTGCTCGGAGATCGCGCCCATGCCACGTCGGGGCAGTGTGGCGCGCCCGCGTGCGAAGAGAGAGAGCCGCCATGCGAACGGTGCTGCGTCGTAGCCGAGTGTCGGATCAAGGAAGACGCCGCCAAAGAAAGGCCGAAAGAAGGAATCCATCAGTTTGCGCGACACGCCACGCTTCAGCAGCACCTGCTCCGTACTGATGCCACTGCGGGCATCCGGATCAGGAATGCGAACACCCCAGGCAGCGCCCAGTGCCATCGGGAGCAGTGCCGCAATATCACGCATGGACAGAAGACCACTGAACAGTCCGGCCACCGCACCCGCGGGGTGGACCAGTGGATGTGAAATCCCGCAGAAGCGCTCGCCCGTCCACACCCGAGCACCCGAACGTAGGGCACGCAGATCGAGTGCATCCCAGTCGATGAATCGTGCGATCTCCGAGTACGACGACAAGAGCACGGCGAACCCATGGTCAATCGTGCAACCATCGACGGTGCGGCTCGACACACGCCCACCGATCCGCTCACTTGCTTCCAGCAGTCGCCAACTCACGCGGGCGCGTTCGCACACAATCGCTGCACACAAACCTGCGACGCCGCCACCAATGATGAGTACTTGCGGACGCACCATCGTTCGATCCTAGGCAGTAGACGGCGAAGCGGTTGGGTGCGGGATGCGCACATGGGCCACGAACTCGGTTCCACACTCCGTACATCGCCCCACTCCATCCACCGCATGAACACCATGGAGCGTGTATCCACACGCCAGACACTCCTGGCCCTCGCATGCCTGGACCCGCGCAACCGCTGAGCGCACCAGTCGGATCGTGAGAGCGATCCATGCCAACGCATAGGCATACGCAAAGAGATCGCGCATGTCAGCAGCGAACGCGAGCCGCTCGCCAAACCAGACATCCCACAGCATCAGTGCAGCCCAAGCGATGACACCGATCGTGCCGATGGCTACGAACGCCACAGCTGCGGCACGCACGGCATGCAAGAGAAGGAAACGCCGCAAGCGCTGACGGTCGCGACTCCACAACTCGGGCGGCGCCACCCACTGCGCCCGAAGCCATGGTGCGCCACATGCCGTGCACTGACCGGCTGCGCCAGGTGCCCCGATTGAGTGTCCGCAGTGCAGACAGGCATGCGCTTCGGTGATCTGCTTCGTCATGGCGCGCAGACCGGCGCGCAGCGTCCAATCCACACCTGCAGCGGCGAAGAAGATCGCACCAAGAAAGAGCGTTTGGAATGGCTTTGTGTCCTCCAGTAGCAACCGCGCAAGTGTCATGGTGATCGCACCACCTGCAAAGGCACCGAGCACTGCAGACGTCGCCATCGCAAGCCACGTGAATGGTCGATCAAAGAGGCGGCGCTCTGCCGCCCGCTGAAGAGCGCGACGAAGCTCGCCCGACTCTCCCCGCGCAGACACCCTGCACGCGAGAAGAAAGGTGCAGACAGCAATACCGACAAGATCGGCAATCCAGTCGTTCCATGAAGTGTGTCGAAGAAATGGCCGCAGCGACTGCGTCCACTCATCGATCGATGCAAAGACCACCATCGCAGCAACCAGGTGCCACCATCGAGCGAACCATGTCGTCCTCCAGACCAAAAGCGTCAGCACCCCATACGTCACCGCATGAAGCACTTTGTCGCTCGGTGCCTCGCTACTCAGCCGTAAGCGCGGCCAATGCGTCGCGACAAGAGTCACAACCAAACCCCCGAGCGCGAGCAAACGCCAGACGAATATGCCGCGATCGCCCATCCTCCACTGAGTGGTGCGGGGAATCATTGGACTGCGAGGGCGATCAGGCTGCCGGAACTGCGGTCACTGCGATCGCCTCCGTCGCAGATGGCCACCGTGCACGCAGCGCACCCGCGAGAGCCTTGTAATCCGCAGCACCCGCACACTGGGGCGCGTAATCGAAGATGGTCTTGCCAAAGCTCGGTGCCTCTGCCAACTTGATGTTCCGCCGGACGGCAGGGCGCAACACGCGCGCATCTTGCCACGGGAGTCCACTCGTGCGGAAGCGTTCGAAGTAACCATCCATCTCCTCGACTACCGCGCGGCCGTGACTCGACTGCGACTCATGCATGCACAGCAGCACACCAGCCACCTGTAGACGCGGGTTGAGTGCACGCTGCACCAACAGCACGGTCTCCAGCAACTTCTCGAGCCCACGCAGTGCCAGGTACTGCGCCTGCATCGGAACGACCACCTCATCGGCGAACGTCAGTGCATTGACCGTCAACACACCGAGGCTCGGCGGGCAATCGAGCAGAATCACATCGAAGGAGTCGATCACCTCCTCCAGCCGCTTCGAGAGCAGATGCTGCATGTCTGGCTGTAGTGCGAGTTCACCCTCCACGAGCGCCAGTTCCGTGTCGCTCGGAATGAACCAAAGATTGGAACGCGCTTCATGCACGAGTGACTGCGCGGGAGCGTTCACATCCATGAACAGATCCCGCACCGTCGGCTGGTCAGGTGCCGGCTCATGTCCGAAGTGCAGCGAGAGATTCGACTGCGGATCGAGGTCGACAACGAGGGTCCGCAGTCCCTCGAGCGCAAAGGCTGCACCAAGATTCGCCGTGGATGTGGTCTTTCCCACACCACCCTTTTGGTTGAGAAGCGCGATGACCCGAGCACGCGGCTTTGGCGATTCATTCGCCGCCACTGCTGAGGCCCCGACCTTGGCGCCTTTGGCACGACTCATGGTGGAAGTGTAACGCTCGTCAGGTCCCAACTCGAGAGATCCATGGGGATGCGTCTGGCCACGGGTCGGGCCCATGGCGGCGAAACCCCGGCAAACTGGCGGCGCGCCCGTAGGGGGATGGCACTGCCTTGGCACTCGAGCGTGCGTTCGATGGCGAGCCCGATCTTTGCAGGGGCCTCTCCGCCGCGCGAAAGCCATGTCGCCGGCAGCGGAATTCGAACACGCCACCGATCCGCAGATCGATGAACGCCCACCTCCTCACCATAGTCGCCGCCCATTGCACGAAGCTCGCCATCGCGCGAACAGACCAAAGAACGAACCGTGTCGCTCTCGACCGTCACGGTGACTCGATCCACCTGAGTCACCACTGTTGGGTCGAAACGCGCCTCGACGAGCAGCTCCCAACCACTGGGTCGCCGGCGAAGCACGGCAGATGTCATCCACTCCGCCGGCAGCGGCGCTGATGCACCAGAACGAATCTCATCGATCGTGACCGCAGGCAGAAGAACACCAAAGTCGATACTCGGAGGACGCGCGGCAACTCGGCCGAATCCAACAGGCAACAATGCCGTGGCCTGCGCACAGTCAATGAGCAGGACAGGCATGCTCCGAACCTGCTGCTCCATCGACGCTCGTGCACCTGATGCCTCTGTGCGCTCACCGGGCGGCAAGAGTGCGGCGAGCCCATGCGCCTCAATCGCTTCACGCAACTTGGGGTCAAGCAGCGTCAACTGCTCGGCCTCCACCTTCTCGCGCGGAACCACGAATGACTGGAACGACTCTGGCGCGACCTCGCCTTCCAGCGATGGCGTCCGTATGTTGGGCCATCGAAATGCGACGGTCAGCGGCTCACTGCGCGGATTCGCAACGGAGATATGAACGCGCTCGCCATCATCATGTTCGAGCCAACAAAGTGGCTCTGCCCGTGCATCAAGCCAGAGTCGCGCACCCTCGGCCAACACCAATCCACTTGCCCTCGGGTCGAGCAAAGTCCGCAACAATTCATCGAGTAAATCTGCACGAGTCTCCCATGCCCCGAGCGTTGTTTCTTGCCCATCAAGCACTCCGTGACAGCGTCCCGCCAACGCCGCGACGACGCACTGGGCAAGTCGTGGATCATTGTCATGCAGTCGCGCGATGGCGGCTGACCACAATCCGGCGATCGCCCGCGCATACAACCGATCCACATCCCCACCTACCCACTCGGGCACTTCGCTCCCAAACCACTGTGCGGCCAAAGCGGTTCGGAAGTACTGATCAGGAAGCGATCCGTCGGGTAGATCCTCAGCGCGGAGCGACCAGTCATCCGTCGCACCCTCTGGTGCACGCCACGCATCAAGCCAGAGTGGATCAAGCCGCTGATCACCGATCCAAAGCGGCCCATCTCCGTCACTAGGAAGCGGCGCGAGCAGCACCACAGGCTTTCCACTCTGCGGTGAAGTTGTCCCTGCACCACTTCGGATCGCAGTCCACCCTGTGCGGAGACCCACACGCGGCTCGATGCTCGCCGTGCGTCCTTCGATCGTTCTCCCATCTGCCATGCGCACTGTCACCGCAGCGGGCCAGACGGTGCTCCCATTCTGTAGCGTGAGGGGCACCATCAGGACGCCGCCTCGTACCGCCACAGGCTGCGTCTCGCGCGCGACCATCCGCTGGGTCTGCGGGAAGTGCGTGCTTTGCTGGGTGACCACATCCTGCGCGAACGCGGGCGCGAATGCCCCGAAGGCCAGCACGATCGGCAGAAGCGCCAGGTCTGCGCGCAGCGCGCGCGTGCACATCACGAGCCCTCGGATTCCAATGCCCGTTCGAACATGCCATCCAACCTTCGCTGGCGATAAAGGAAATCCGCCGTCAAACGCGGCTGCACATCATCGCCGCGTTCAATCAGGAATGAGCGGTCAACCCCCTGAGGCAGCGTGCGAGCCCATGCGGCCGCATCGGGGGAACTGCTGGCAAATACAGGCAACCCCGCTTCTCCGGATGCCTTTGACGCGGTTTGCATTGCGGGCACTGGAGCCGCCTCGAGCGGACTGGACTTCCCCGCGGTACGCGCCATGGTTGCGCCGGAGGGCACCGAGTCGCCGTCGTTCTTGCTGAGCACCGATCCTGAAGCCTCAGAAACGACTTCAGTATCGACACGCACATCCACACGGAGATCGACTTCGCGCACATCCACCTGCGCCGGCTCGCCCGCTGACTGACTTCTTTCGAGGCGCGCATCCTTTTGGACGCCAACGCTGCCTGCAGGCAGTGCGCCGATTCGACGGATCGAAGACCACTCTGGTTTGCCGATGTAGTACTGACCGCCCGCCGGAACGGTCGGCACGGTCCAAACACGTTTCTGTTTGTCCTGGACCTGCACATAGGTGCCGCGTTCAAAGACAAGAAACAGTCCGCCGTTGGCTCGGTAGAACACTCCAGACTTTCCCGGCACCTCATAGAGTCGATCGAATCCCTGCGGCTCTGCCAACTCCATCGGCATCTGACGAGGCGAAGTACACAGTCCGCCACGGTCCGCGACTCGCTGCTCCACGGGATAGTTCATGGATGTGTCCACATCGGGCGCCGAGCGGCTCTGCTGCGCCGCCGCACTTTGCTGCACGTGAACGGAAATCGCCACGCACAAAGAGAGCAACGGGGGAAGAGCATTCATATCAAGCGGGCGCATCGGACGGTTGAGAATACGCATGCATCGGTCATTTGCCGCAGTGTCCTCAATCATCAGATCACTTTCACGCGAAGTTCATGGGTGGGATGCGCTTCCATACCGATCTTCTTCCACAAAAACGCTGGTTTGCTCTGGTGGCAGCACCTGATCGCCGCGGCTGGTTCGCACCACGATGCCACGCATGGGATCGACATCGATCACCAGTCCCTCAACCATCCCACGCGCCGTCACGAAGCGAATCACCCGCCCGCGAAGCGCGTCGCGCCGCCGAAAACTGCCGGCAACACGCTCGGCATCCGCGGAAAGCCACTGGTCGACTCGCGCAATCAGATGACACGCAAGGTCGCAGCGGTCCACTGCGAAGCCCTGCAGCGAGAGACTCGTTGCGCGCTGCATCAGTGCGGCAGGGAACGCACGCTGGGCGCAGTTGATCCCAACCCCAATGATGGTCTTGCCAACGGCGCGTTCCACCAAAATGCCGCCCAACTTGGCCCCCGCAACCACGAGATCGTTCGGGAACTTCAGTTGAACCATTGGCGCTGCACCGCAGGCGTCGGTACAGGCATCCTCGCTCGCCTCTGCAGCAGCCAAGGCAACAGCAAGCGACACCCATGCGTGTGCATCATGCGGCGCCGTGAAACTGACTGCAAGTCCCTCATCACCCGTGTCGGCCCATGCTCTCCCCTGCCGCCCACGACCTGCAGTCTGTCGGCCTGCGACGATCACGCAGCCCACTTCTGCATCACGCGCGAGATCTTGGGTGGATGCGGTGCTTCGGATCACCTGCACGCGAGTGAAGTGCGCATTCGATGCGCAGACCGCCTCGAGCACATCCGGCCACGTATCGAGTGGTCGAATCATTGGACTCACGTGCTCAGATGCTGGCGAATGGCCGCAACCAACACCCCCGCATCTGCCGCCTCCAGTCCCCCAGGACGCCACTGAATGCCAAGCCCTTCACCATTTGTCTGCTTTGGAATCACATGGAAGTGCACATGGGGCACGGCTTGGTGGGCAGCCGCACCGTTGTTCTGCAAAATGTTGTAGTCCCGCGTCCCTGTGGCTGCGACCACTGCGCAAGCCACGCGCTGCAGCGCGCGACCTACCGCTTCTGCCGAGGCGGGACTCAACTGATGAAGGAACTCTTTCTCTTCCACAGGAACGACCAGCGCATGCCCACGTGAAAGCGGCGCAATGTCCAGGAACGCCACCACATGTGGCTCCTCAAGAATGAAGTGTGCTGGAATCTCGTGGCGAATGATTCGCGTAAAGATGCTCGGCATGGAGGGCAGGCTACTGCGCTCGGACTATCGGGGCTGCTCGGGTGCGTCAAACACAACACGCCCCCACCACTGCGGGACATGCATGTCGATCATCCACTGCGGCGTCCATACCCAATTCTCTTCGGCGCGCCCGGACACCTTGCGGTACCCCGTGCCCACATGCTCGAGCTGCCACTGCACGCGGGAGAAGTTGATGCGCCAAGCGTCGCCTGGATTTGGTGGCCGCTCGCAGCACTGAAAGGTGATCACACTGGCACCGGCTCCATCGACGCTCACCGGCTCAAAAACCGACCACGGCAGCGCCATCTCGACTGTCCATCGTTGGTCACGGTCGCGGTTGTCGTTCAGCGTCCCATCGAGGGCAATCGCCAACTGCATCCCACGGGCAGTCCATCCATGATTGGCGATACCGCCGGCGCGATAGGACCTCGGTAAATAGAGGTCGAAGACCGTCCCATACGCGTTGACTTCGATCTCGTAGTACTCCCGGCCATCACCATCGGGATCAACGAACACCTCAAAATCATTGTCGTGGAACACCACCTCATCGTGCGTTCGCAGCGTTGCCCAGAGATCGGTCTCCTCCAACTCTGCCAAAATGAAAAGCGCGGCATCGCTCCAAGCCATCTTCACTCGCGTGCGCTGGAGCGGTGCTGTGCGCGCAGGTCCTTCGATATCCAAAAAATCCGCGCTCCAAGCCGCGCTTTGCCAGACTGCGTCTGCGCCACGACCATCGATGACCGGAGCAGCCACTGCGAACGGCGCATGAATCACTCGTGGCTCGGAGCATCCGACCGTGAAGAGCCATGTCGCAGCAGCGACCATGGAACGCACGGCGATCGATGCCGCATCCCGAAGAGCCTTGTTCAACCGAGCGCCGCCTGTGCCGCCGAGAGCCGCGCCACAGGAACGCGGAAGGGAGAACACGACACGTAGTCGAGTCCGCACTTCTGGAAGAACCGGATCGAGGCCGGGTCGCCTCCATGCTCGCCGCATACGCCAAGCTTCAGCTTCGCGCGCTTGGCGCGTCCCTTCGCACAGGCCATCGACACAAGTGATCCCACGCCATTCACATCGATCGATTGGAACGGATCCTTGTCCACGATGCCCTGCTCCAGATACGCAGGCATGAACGAACCGATGTCATCACGACTGAAACCGAACGTCATCTGCGTGAGGTCGTTCGTGCCGAAGGAGAAAAACTCCGCCACGTCGGCGATCTCATCGGCCGTCACGGCCGCGCGCGGAATCTCGATCATGGTGCCGATCGGAATCTGCAGCTTGCGAAGATTGCGCTTCGAGAGCACCTCCGCCACCGTCTGTTCCGTCCGTTCACGGAGAATCGCCAACTCGCGGCGCGTGCCAACGAGCGGGATCATGATCTCAGGGCGTGCATCAATTCCATCGGCGTGGCAATCCGCAGCTGCTTCGACGATCGCACGCACCTGCATCACCAAGATCTCTGGATACGTCACGGCGAGACGACAGCCGCGATGACCGAGCATCGGATTCGCTTCGTGCAATTGCGCGACGCGTCGCTGCACATCGGCAAGCGTCACTCCTGCCGCTTCCGCAAGCGATTGCTGCGCCGCCTCCTCGTGTGGGACGAACTCGTGCAGCGGCGGATCCAGCAGTCGCACGGTGACCGGAAGCCCTTCCATAGCGGTGAAAATCCCGACGAAATCTGCGCGCTGGAACGGCAAAAGCAGTGCGAGCGCGGTCTCACGGTCGCTCAGGCGTTCCGAAAGGATCATCTGGCGTACGGCCTGAATCCGATCCGCTTCGAAGAACATGTGCTCCGTTCGGCACAGCCCGATTCCGATCGCGCCGAACTCGCGCGCGCGACGCGCATCGGCAGGCGTATCGGCATTCGCACGAACACCCATCGTCGCGTATTTCTGCGACCACTTCATCACCTGTGCAAAGTCTCCTGAGATCGATTGCGGCACAGTCCGCGGGAGCGCACCCGCCATGACCTCGCCCGTGGAGCCATCGATCGACAGCATGTCGGAACGCCCAAAGGTTCTCCCATGGATCGTCACAGTTCCAGCTTCCACATCGATCGACAAATCGCCAGCGCCGACCACGCAGCACTTGCCCCAACCCACCGCAACAACAGCCGCATGGCTCGTCTTGCCTCCCGTCGAGGTCAAGATGCCGACGGCCTTGTGCATACCAGCGACATCCTCCGGCGAGGTCTCGCGGCGAATCAGCAGCACCGACTCGCCCGCGTCGGTGCGTTCGACCGCCTCCGATGCCGAAAACGCCAACGTGCCGGACGCAGCTCCGGGGCTCGCTGCGATGCCACGCGTCAGAACCTCGGCACCGCGCTTGTCCTGCTCGGAGAAGTATGGAAGCAGCAGCTGAACCAGATCGCCCGCTGGGATCCGCTTGAGCGCCGTCCGCTCATCGATCAGCCGCTCTTTCACCATTTCGACCGCCGTGCGTACCGATGCCACGCCATTTCTCTTGCCTGTGCGCGTCTGCAGCATGAAGAGGCGACCGCGCTCGACCGTGAACTCGATGTCCTGCATGTCGCGGTAGTGACGCTCCAACTTCTTGCGTACGGCGAGCAGTTGCTTCCACACCTTCGCATTCCACACCTCCATCTCGCTGATGGGACGCGGCGTTCGGATGCCGGCCACCACATCCTCGCCCTGCGCGTTCACAAGGAACTCGCCGTAGAAGACATTCTCGCCCGTGGAAGGATCACGGGTAAATGCGACACCCGTCCCCGAATCTTCGCCCATATTGCCGTACGCCATCGCTTGCACATTCACCGCCGTACCGACCAATCCCTTGATCTCGTTGATGCGGCGGTACGCCACGGCACGGTCACCGTTCCAACTGCGGAAGACAGCCTGCACAGCCTGTTCGAGTTGCCGAAGCGGATCCTGTGGGAACGGCTCACCCACATGCTGCCGGTACACAGCCTGGTACGCGATGCAGAGCTCCTTCAATCCGTCCTCTGGAACTGCCGTGTCTTCCATCACACCGTAACGAGACTTGATGGCATTGAACGCGTGCTCAAAGTGATGGTGGTCGACGCCCATGACGACATCACCAAACATGTTGATGAGACGTCGATACGCGTCGTATGCGAAACGCGGATTACCCGTTGTCGCCGCCAGCCCTGCGACTACTTCATCCGTCAGCCCAAGGTTTAGCACCGTGTCCATCATGCCCGGCATGCTCACGGCAGCGCCCGAGCGCACCGATACCAAAAGCGGATTGCGACGATCGCCAAACTTCTTGCCGAGCTCGCGCTCGAGCAGTGTGATGTTGCGGCGCACCTCATCCATGAGTCCACTCGGCAGGCGATTCCCGCCACGCGCATACTCCGCGCAGGTCTCCGTCGTGATCGTGAATCCGGGCGGTACTGGCAGACCGATCGATGTCATGTCCGCGAGGTTTGCCCCCTTTCCCCCGAGCAGCATCTTCTGATCCATGCGCCCCTCGGTCTTCGACGCGCCAAAGTAGTACACGCGCTTCGTCCCGCGGCCACGGGCAATTGCCGACGCTTTCGTCTTCTTTGCACTGCTCTTGCGGGAGATTGGAGCGCGGGATGGTTTCGAACGTCGAGGAGTCGTTGCTGGCATGTCTTGGTTCCTGGGGAAAGTTCTGAAGTCTAGCGAAGGATCGCTCACCATCAGAGGAACACCGCCAAAGCAGGGAAATCCCCGCGTTCGCATCTACTATTGGGGGCATGGCTGACAGGCATCTCGCTCGCCCGCTGACATGGCACTGCACTCCCGTGCAAGCCATGCGTCGCTGGAGAACGGATCTGCCACTTCTCTCGCTCGTGAGCGGCGGTCCAACGACTCCTCACTCGCGATTCAGTGTGCTCGCTCCACGCCGAGCGTGCGTGCGCGTCGCTCGGCAGCAGAACACACGAGCGCAACTCGAAGCAGCACTCGATCGTGTCGGTCCACGCTGCAAGCCGATCCGATTCGGCGAGATCACCCTGCCATTTGTGGGCGGTTGGATTGGCTTCGTCGGCTACGAGTGCGGCGAGATGTTTGAGCCAACCGCACGACTGCGCGATGGAGCAGGATCACTGTCCGCAGGGCAACTCTGGCCCGATGCTGTGCTCTGCGATGTTCCACGCGCCGCGGTGTACTGCCACACGACCGGTCGGTGGTTTGATGTCGGCGAGGCGAGCGGCGATGGACCCGAAGACTGGATCGATCCATCCACCTCCCTGCAGCCGCAGCAATTCGAGGTGCGGCGTGCACTGGACCGAGAGAGCGCCGCAGGTCGTGCGACCTTTGAGAGCATGGTGGAACGCACCCGCGAACTGATTCTTGCTGGCGATATTTTTCAAGCAAACATCACGCGAGGCTTCCGTGCAGGAATCGCGGGCTCGCCTCGGGCGCTTGCGCTGCACGCATTTGCGGTCGCAACTCCCCGCCACGGCGCGTTTCTTGAACTGGATGCGCACACCTGTCTTCTGTCACTGAGCCCCGAACTCTTCCTCTCCATTGACGGTGAAACGCGGTGCATCTCGACGCGACCGATGAAGGGCACCCGCCCCGCGAGGCAGGGTCCAGAAGAACTGCGCACAAGCAGCAAAGATGCGGCAGAACTGCACATGATTGTCGACCTCATGCGCAATGACCTTGGACGCATCTGCGAGATCGGATCGGTGAGGGTTTCCGAGCAGCGCACCATCGAGCATCACGCCACCGTGCTGCAATCTGTGGCGGAAGTCTCCGGCACACTGCCCGATCAGCTGCCGCTTTCGACCATCTTCGCGGCATGCTTTCCGCCCGGATCGGTGACGGGTGCGCCGAAGGTGCGCGCCATGCAGGTGATCGATGCGCTGGAGGCTGGCCCACGCAGCGCGTACTGCGGAGCAATCGGCATGGCGAGCCGCTGTGGCAGTTCGCACTTTGCAGTCGCGATCCGCACCGCGCGACTGACACGCGATGCAGGCGACCGCTGGGACATCGATTACCACGCCGGCTGCGGCATCGTGGCCGACAGCATCGCGGCGGATGAGCACCTGGAGTGCATCACAAAGACTCAGGTCTTTTGGAACGTCCTTTCGCAATCAGACGCGGTCGATTCAGAGCATCTCGGCGGCAATGCTGGCGAGTTCGCTTCGCTCGGTCTTGGAAAGCGTGACGTGACCTGCGATCCGATGACCCTTCATGCGCTCGATGAGATGCGAAAGACCGTTGCTGGAGGCGTCGAGGTAGGGGTTGTCGATCTGTCCGATGTCACCGCACAGCACGATCTTCGTCCCATCTCCAACGCGTGACACGATCGTCTTGACCTCGTGCGGGGAGAGGTTCTGCGCCTCATCCACAATGATGAATTGGTGCGGAATGCTTCGTCCACGGATGTAGGTGATCGGCTCCAACACCAGTTTGCGCGATGCAACCAATTGATCAATTCGCTGCTCCGTCGACTTACTGTCGGGCTCGCTACTCGCGTGTCCTCCGCGCGTGGAAAGCAGGTATGCGATGTTGTCGAAGATCGGCTGCATCCACATCGACAACTTTTCATCCTTGTCGCCCGGCAAGTAGCCGATATCGCGCCCCAGCGGCATGATGGGGCGGGCGACGAGCAGCTTGTCAAACCGCTCCTCCTTGAAAACCTTGTGCATCCCAGACGCAATCGCCATCAGGGTCTTGCCTGTACCTGCTGGCCCGATCAGCGTGACCAACTTGACCTCGTCATCGAGCAGCAGATCGAGTGCCATCGTCTGCTGCACGTTTCGTGCGATCACGCCATAGATCGGCTTTCGCGGACCGGTCACGGGAATCAGATGCCCTGTATCGCCCAGCCGTCGAGCGAGCCCTGTATGCGCCGGATCACTCTCATCGATCAGCGAAACGAAGTGGTTTGGCAAGATGCCCTGCGGCTCACCCTCGACGGACGGAATCGCATTGGGGATTGCCTCCAAGCGACCAGTAGGCAATTGCCGCTCTGAATACAGATCGTCGATCACGTCGCGCGGCACACGACTGGTGAAGAATCCGGTATCGAGCCAATCAGCATCCACGCGATCCGCCTCGAAATCTTCCGCCGTGACGCCAATCGCATCGCACTTCACGCGAGCATTGATGTCCTTCGAAACGAAGATGGTGCGCAGCCCAGAGGCATTCAACGCATGGGCCACGGCGATGATGCGATTGTCGGCAATCGCAAGGTCCAGATCGAATGACTCGGCGGGCTTCAGTCGAACCACCCTCACCGAGCCCCCCTGCTCATTCCAGACGACGCCATCAAACAGATGCCCCATACCACGCAGGCGATCGAGCGATCGAATCATCTGCCGAGCATTTCGCCCCTTCTCATCGTTGTTCTTCTTAAAAGTGTCCAGTTCCTCGAGTACCGTGAGTGGAATCACCACTTCATGCTCTTCAAACTTGAACAGCGAATGCGGATTGTGGAGCAGCACATTCGTGTCGAGCACGAAATGCTTGCGCACCTGCGCATCGCTTGCACTGGAAGTTTCCGATCGCGTGGACTGTTCGGGAACCGAACCCGCCTGCGTGCCGTTCATCATGTACCCACAGTCTAGGTTTCCCAACCGCGATTTCATTTTCAAGATGCATGAATTCGTCGCGGCGGGTACCGTTTCAACATGCCACGGAAGGCTCGCAGCGTCGGAGACCTCGCCCGCGCACTCGCGCAGGTCGCCCCACCCTCGCTCGCCGCAGACTGGGACAACGTCGGCCTTCTGGCGGGAGACGCAAATTCCCGCTGTGAGCGCGTGCTCCTGACCATTGACCTCACCGAGCAAGTTGCTGCGGAGGCGATCGATCTGGGGGTTCACGCAGTTGTGGCGTATCACCCTCCTCTGTTCGACCCCATCAAGCGTCTTGTGCGCCAAGATCCGGCCACGGGGGCGGTTGCCGCGCTGCTGCTCAAAGGAATCGCACTGCTCTCGCCCCACACGGCGCTGGATGCGGTCTCGGGCGGCATCAATGATTGGCTGATCGAGGGAATCGGCGATGGCCTCATCCGCCCGCTGCAGCCAAGCACTTCGCTTGCAGGGCACGAGGCGTTCAAAATTGTCGTGTTGACACCGAGCGATGCGGTGGAACGCATCCGTGGCGCGATGGCGATTGCGGGAGCAGGACGCATCGGTGCGTATTCGCAGTGCTCGACCACGACCGCTGTGGAGGGCACCTTCTTCGGCAACGCATCCACTCGACCGCGAGTCGGACGGCGTGGAAAACTTGAACGCGTTCCAGAGCTTCGTCTCGAAATGGTGTGCGGTGCGAAGGCACTCCCCGCAGCGCTGGAAGCGGCTCGCTCCGCCCATCCCTACGAGACACCAGCCATCGAGGTTCACGCACTCGCCGAGCAGCCCAATGCCTTTCAAGGTCAAGGGCGTGCCGTACACCTCAGCGAACCCCAGACCACGGCTGAAATCGCGCAGCGCCTTCGCCGCCATCTGCCTGCACGCCGACTCGAAGCGGCGCTCGTTCCAGGCAGCGAAAGTCACCGGCATGAAGTGGTCGCGGTTTGCGCCGGGGCGGGAATGGGTTTGCTGCGAAGTGCACTGGAAGCGGGTGCCACACTGTTCTTCACCGGGGAAGCGCGGCATCACGAACAGCTCGCGGCCGTGCGCCAAGGATGCTCCCTGCTGCTGAGCGGCCATACCGTCAGCGAACGCGGCTATCTGCCGAGGCTCGCAGAGCGTCTTGCCCGCGAAACACTGGGAACGTCATTCACACTGTCGAAAGCAGATCGACACCCGCTCATCGACACCTGACCACCGCACTTAGCTCTTGCCAACGATGTGCGCGCGGACGAGTGAAGCGGCCCCCACGATCCCAGCTGAATCACCCAGTTCTGCCGCAACCACCCGACACTTCCGAAGTGTTGCTGGAAAGACATGCCACTCGAAAGACTCGCGAACACGTTCGACAAACGGTTTGCCAAGGGCATCGGTCACACCACCACCAAGCACGACGCCACGGACGGACATCAGCGTCACGGCATTCGCAATGGCAAGGCCAAGAAGATCCGCTGCGTCATCCACAACGCGTAAGACAAGATCATCTCCGGCGCGATAGGCATCCGCGATCGTGGAGCTGCCGAGCGGACCCTCTTCTGGCGTCCGCTGCAGCACCGATCGCATGCGGCTCTGCGGATGACTGCCGATCAATGTCTCCATGGAACGAATCATTGCCAGTCGGCTGCAGTGCTCCTCGACGGTGCGACGACCGAGGCCGCCCCTCGGTTGCAGCACCATCTGCCCCAACTCACCCGCCGTATGGAATGCGCCGCGCCACAGCTGACCGCCCAGAATGAGACCGCTACCGATCCCTGTCCCCACCCACACGCCAAGCGCGTCGGGCCAACCACGAGCGGCACCCGCAGTGAATTCGCCCCACGCGGCCACATTCACATCGTTGTCAACCAGCACGGGCAGATCCAGACGATCCTCCAACAATGCACGGAGCGGCACATTCTTCCACCCAAGATTGCCCGCATGAATGACCACTCCCTCATCAAAGTCCACTGCACTCGGTGCACCGATGCCGACCGCATCAAGATCCCCGAGTTGGCTCCCCGCCTCCTTGCACGCGCGCTCCAGACCCTCCACCACCCGGTCAAGTACACCCTCCATACCTGCCGTCGCCTTGGTCTTGCGCTTATCCATCGCAAGAACCTTGCCAGCCTCATTCACGACACCAAAGGTGACCTTGGTGCCGCCAAGGTCGATTCCTGCGACCAGTCCACTTCGCTTACGTCGTCGGGCCATGATCAAGTGCCTCAGGCGGCAGGCTCATTGCATCCGAGGATGATCCGGCAGAACGCACTTTCTGCAAACCGAGCACCCGCTTCAGATCGTCGATGATGAGAATCACCGCGGGCAAGAGCAGCAGTGTCAGCACCGTTGCACTGGAAAGACCACCTGCAATCGTGATGGCCATAGGCGCGAGAAACTTCGCCTGAAACGAAGGTTCCAAAATGAGTGGGCCAAGACCGAAGATGGTCGTGACCGATGTGAGCAGGATGGCGCGGAGGCGGCGTGAACCAGCTGCGATCAGCGCATCCCGCAGATCGCTACCCCCTGCGACATATGTGTTCACGAAGTCAATCAGCACAAGTGCATTGTTGACCACGATGCCCGCGAGCGCGACAAGCCCAATGATGCTGAGAAATGTGAGATCTGTCCCAAACAGGACATGCCCAAACACCATGCCGATGATGCCGAATGGAATCGAGACCATCACGCCGAGGGGCTGTAGATAACTCCCAAACAGCCACGCGAGAATTGCATAGATCATCAGCAGTGCGGCGCCCGCCGCGTAAGGCAGCGCAGCAAAAGCCTCGGTCAGATCCTTCTGTCTCCCACCCTCGCGGATCACCACACTCGGATACTTCGCCACAAGTTTCTGCACGTCCGCGCCGACCCGTTCCACCACACTCTCCGGTCGCGTGCCCTGCGCAGTGTCAGCCGTGACCACAATGGTGCGGAGCCGATCGATTCGAGAGATTGAACTCGGCGATGTCCGCTCACGGACCTTCGCCACTTCCTGCAGGGGTACCGCAGCACCTGTTGGCGTCATGATCCAAAGTCGCTCACCGAAATTCGTTGAAGAGCGCAAACCCCTGTCCATGCGTACGCGGACATCGATGTCCTCACGGTTGTCGCTGTAGATGTGCGCATCGATTCCAAAGAGTGCGCCCCGTACCTGACGCGCGATCTCCACTGCCGACAGGCCGAGTGCTGCTGCTCCTGGGTGGGGCTCCACTTGCAACTCGGGCTGCGCGTCAAAGTCGTTGTCTGCCACGCTGATCACGCCGTCGACGGCAATCAGCATGGACTTGATGCCCTCTACAACCTCCCGAAGATCATCGACATTCTCTCCCGCCACTTCATAGGTGACATCCGCACCCGACGGCCCACCAGAAATCTCCTGGACATTCAGTGACTCGACCTCGTTCAGTGGTCCCGCACCACGAATGATCGAGTCGATCACCTCTCCCGACCTGCGCTCGCGGTCCTCGACAGGCGCCAGTTCGATGAAGATCTGCGCCAGATTGCTCGCTGCGTTGTCGGCGACGGCTGTCTCGTAGTTCAACCGAACTCCATAAATCGATGTGATCGCACGCACTTCCGGCTGTTCACGCGCTGCGCGCTCCACGCGAGCCCCGATCTCTTTCGTCAAGGTTGCCGCAACACCAAGCGGCATGCGAATATCGACAACTGCAGTCTCTGCGTCGTCGTTCGGCAAAAACGTAAACGGCAGTCGACCACCCACAACCAACGCAGCAGACACGATAAAAAGCGAGATTCCGACTGATACGGTGAGATAGCGGCGATCGATCGACCAGCGAGCAATCCGCTCAAATCCTCCCTCCAGTCGTGGCCATAGAACATTCTCGCGATACCGGTCGAACCTGCGGAGTTTGCGATCCAGCCACGTTGTATCGCCGCTTCGCTCACGAGCGATCCCTCTGGCCATATGTCCGGGCAACAGGAAGACTGCCTCTGCAAGACTGCAGAGCAGTGCCAGTGAAACCACGATCGGCAACTCACCGATGATGTCGCCGACCCGACCGCGCACAAGCAGCAGGGGTATGAACGCCACCACGGTCGTCGTCACACTTGCGAACACTGGCCACAGCACTCGATCCACTCCACGGACGACACCATCCTCAACGCTGCCGCCCTGTGCAGCTTCCGTCTCGATGCTCTCCGAAAATACGATCGCATCATCAGCCAACATGCCGAGCGCCATGAGCAGCGCGAACATTGTCAGCAGATTGAGCGATACTCCCGAGCCATCCATCAGAAGCACGGTGCCAAGAACTGCAAGCAAAATGCCAAGGGTGACGAAGCACGCAGCGCGCCAGTGAAGTCCAAGCAGAAGCACGAAGAACACAAGAATCCCGCCCTGCAGTCCATTGCGCGTCAGCAAGTCGAGTCGGCCCTCGATCAGTCGCGCGAGATCGTTGTGCGCCTGAATCTGCACGCCAGGCGAACCGCGTATCGCACCGAGTTCATAACCCTTCAAGCGCGGTGATCCAAGGAGCCGCTCCTGGAATGTGGGTTCGAGCGGCTCGCCGCGCCGCGCGGCCACGTAGCCGCGGGCAAACTGCGCCATATCGACCGCATCCTGCCCTGACTTTCGGAACACGGTGCAGTTGGCAGATGGCTGCCCATTGAATCGACGAGAGATGTCATCCTCCACGAAACCATCGCGCACCGTGGCAATGTCCCCCACTTTCACGATCGCGCCCTCATCACTTCCCTTCACCACGATCCCGCGGACTCGGTCGCTTCGCTCCTCCACCCCGAGCGTACGAACCTTGACCTCGCCATCGATACCCCGCACCGTGCCCCCCGGCACTTCGCGCATCCACGCCGTGATCGAGTCGGCGACGCGTGTCACCGAGATGCCATGGCGCACGGCTTCGTCAAAGTTCACCTCGACCCGGAGTTCGTCATCGCGCGTGCCACTCACGACCACTTGCCCCATGCCTGCATAGGTCCTCAAGTCATCCGACACTTGCCGAATCGTCTGCTTCAGCGTCTGCGGGTCCACATCACCAGACACC
The DNA here is from genome assembly GCA_016872915.1 of Planctomycetota bacterium. GTDB lineage: Bacteria > Planctomycetota > Phycisphaerae > Phycisphaerales > SM1A02 > F1-60-MAGs104. Next base: position 28,830 of record VGYQ01000014.1, read on the forward strand.
GTGACCTGAATCACGGGCAGATTCGGCTCGAACTCCACGACGCGAATGCGATCTGCCTCGGGCGGCAGATCCGTGAGTGCCTCGACACGATCACGCAGATCATCGGTCCGCTTGCGGACATCGACACCATCGTCGAACTTCACGACGATCGCCCCGCCACCCTCGAAGATGACCGTTTCAAGCCTCGAGACGCCCTCCACTTCGACTGCGACATCCTCCACACGGCGCGCGAGCGACTCCTCGACCTCAGCGGGCGAGGCGCCAGGGAACGACAGCACCACCCGCGCCATGTCGGGCTCAATGTCGGGAAAGAACTCGCGGCGGATGTGCCCGGCGGCAAAGATGCCACCCACGATCACTCCGATCGTGATCAGATTCGACGGCACGGGATTTCGGATGAAGAAACGAATGATGCCGATCATCGTGCCTCTGCTTCGCCGTCGCCCGATGTCCGCGCAGGCTGTACGACTGCCGCCGATGCAGCGGCCGCATCCAATGCGCGCACACGCGTTCCAGGCGCAACACTCCGGCCGCCCTCAAGCGAAATCACCAGGCCTTCCGGAAGCGGATCCTGCAATACCACCCACTCCGTGTCATTGACCCCACACCCCGTCAGCGGACCAACAAACGAGTGCGACACCACGACGGGCGTTCCCACCAACTTTCCATCTTGAATCGCCATGACGCGGTCACTCCGCACGGATCGCCGCGGGACGACCGAATGAGACTTCGAGTCCACCGCACTCACGAGCGCCTCAACGAACTCCCCAGGAGCCAATCCCACTGCGTCGCCGCCCGGCGGCACATCCACATGAACGACCATCGTGCGATCAAGCGGATTGTCTTCCGGTTCGATGCGTCCGATCGTCGCAGCCACTCGGCGCGGTACTTGGCCCACCGTCTCCAGTTGCACGGGATCATCCACAGCGACGAAGCCACGGGCGGACGATGGAAGTCGAATCGGAATCTCAAGCCGACGAGGGTCGACAATTCGTGCCACGACCTGCCCCGGCAGCACATTCTCGCCAGTCTCAAGATCGAATCGTTGCACGGAGCCGGCCATGGGCGATGTGACACGGCAGCGCTCCACATTTCTCTGCGCCGTATCGCGCATCGTCCGCTGCATCTCATCTTGCGCAAGGAGCGAAGCGCGTCGGGGAACGATCTGATCCGCCGCCTCGCGCAGCAACAACAGTGCACGCTCCACCACGATCACGGCCTGGCGCGCACGGTCCAACTCACGCTGCACCGCAGCTCCAGACTGGACTGCATCGCGAACGCGCTGCTCATCTGCACGGACGAGATCCGTCTCCTCTTGTGCAAGCCGAACGCGATCTCGAAGCGCATTCTCCTCGACCGCGAGCGACTGCATCTGAGCATCGAGCGCGGCGAGCTGCTGCTCAGCAGCCTGCTGTGCCCGGCGAAAGTCCTGATCGTCCAACTGCAGCAGGAACGCCCCCGCCTCCACAGCAACTCCCTCGCGAATCGTCTGATTGACTTCCAGGATGACGCCTCCGACGCGCGCAGGCACCTCGGCAGAGTCGGACGCGCGCACGACGCCATATCCCATCCACTGTCGAGGCACTTGCACGGAACGCACTCGAAACACCGCGACGGGCTGTTCGACACCTGACCTGTCCGTCAAACTCGGCAGCGGGCGCGTCAGCGCGAACAACATGAGCAGTCCGAGGGAACCGCCCAAAGCCCCGAGCGCACAAAGTGCCCGCGTCAGACGAACTGCAGTACTCGGTCGTGGCGAATCCATGGACGGTCCATGATGCTATTCCACCAAGCCCCGTTCCGCCGAACGCCTCACACGATGCCCCTAAACTCCTCAACCATGTCGAATGCTGCCGAGTCGCTGACCGTTGACGATGTTCGCCATGTGGCACGCCTCGCGCGACTTGCCATGGCGGAGGACCGCCTGCCCGTGATGCGCGATTCGCTCGTTGCGATTCTCGGACACATTGCCCAGTTACAGGCTGTCGACACGAGGGATCTGGAACCGATGGCGCAGCCACTACCCATGCGGAACCGTTTGCGCGCCGACGAGCCTGGCAAGACCATGTCCACGGCGGAATTGCTCGCCAACGCTCCGAAAACGGAGGGTGATTTCATCGCCGTGCCCAAGGTGCTTGGCGGAGACTCGGCATGAAAGGCGACCTTGTCGACATTCGCGACAAGATCGCACGCCGAGAGACAACTGCACGGGCGGTCGTGCAGTCCACACTCGATCGAATCGCGTCCGAAGATCGTGCGTTGAACAGCTTCCACGAGGTCCTCGCCGAAACCGCTCTTGCGGCTGCGGACCATGTCGATGCCGGCATCGCAGCTGGACGAAACATCGGCGAACTTGCCGGCGTTCCCATCGCCGTGAAGGACAATATCGCAACGCGCGTTGGGCGCACCACCTGCTCATCGCGCATGCTCGAGAACTACCGATCGCCCTTCGATGCGACGGCGGTCGAACGTCTGGAGCGCGCAGGTGCGATCATCATCGGCAAGACAAACATGGATGAGTTTGCGATGGGATCGTCGTGCGAGACCTGCGCGTGGGGCGCCGTGCGCAATCCATGGGACACCGGCCGCATTCCCGGCGGCAGTTCCGGCGGCAGCGCGGTGGCAGTCGCCGCAAACCTTTGCGCAGCTGCGCTCGGCTCGGACACAGGCGGATCCATCCGACAACCGGCTGCACTCTGCGGCGTCGTGGGATTGAAGCCCAGTTACGGTCGAATCTCGCGCCATGGACTGGTGGCGTTCGGCAGCAGTCTCGATCAGATCGGGCCGATCACGCACAGCGTTCGAGATGCGGCGCTGCTCTACCGCGTCATGGCCGGCGACGATCCGCTGGATTCAACATGTGCACCCGAAGCAGTCGACGATCCCCTGCCTCTGCTCGAACAACCGATAAAGGGACTCCGCATCGGTATTCCCGCGCAGTACCGCAAGGGCAACAGCCCCGCCGTCGATGCAGCGCTCGCGCGCGCGACCGAGTCGTTCCGAACGATCGGCGCGACACTGGTCGATGTTGATCTCCCGCTCACGGATGTCGGCATCTCGACCTACTACGTGATCGCGCCCGCAGAGGCGTCGAGCAATCTCGCGCGCTTCGATGGCATTCGCTACGGCCACCGAGCCAGCGGCAACTTTGCCGACGTGAATGCGCTCCTCTCCGCAAGCCGCGCAGAGGGCTTCGGTGCGGAAGTACAGCGGCGCATCATGCTCGGCACCTATGTGCTCAGTGCGGGCTACTACGACGCCTATTACCGGCGCGCGCTGCAGGTGCGCCGACTCATCAAGAACGAATTCGATGCAGCGTTCGCTCATTGCGACGCGATCCTCGGCCCCACCGCGCCAACGGCCGCCTTTCCGATCGGCGGGGTAACGGATCCGCTGTCGATGTACCTGTGCGATGTCTACACGGTGAACACCAATATCGCGGGCATCTGCGGCATTTCGCTTCCGGCAGGATTTGACGAAAGCACCGGCACACGTCTGCCGATTGGCATCCAACTGCAGGCGCCCGCATTTGCCGATGCACGCCTGCTCCAGATCGCGCACGCATTTGAACGCGCCCATGGCGGACGCGAGCATCCCGCGTGACCAAACGCATCGACTGCGCAGCGTGAACGAATCAAGTCAGGACGGACGCTTCAATGCGCCGTATCGACGCATTGCCATTCGGAACTCACGGACAACGCGCTCAGCTTCCACTTCGCGCTCACCGAAGGTGCCGACTTTCGCCGTGGCAAGAAACATGGCAGGCGCCGGGCGCTTTGTGACCGTCAGCGTTGCAGGACCACCGCCTTGTGTTCGAATGGAGAACGTCCACGTTTCACCAACGAGCGACGAACTCAAAAGCCCCATCTCTGCGCGGCCAATCGCCTCGCTCGCAGCCGCAGGCACATCCGACCAGCGCACTCCGTCGGGCGCGCTCGTCAGCGGCTCCACCGGCATGTCTTTCGCAGTCGCCTGCATGGCTTGCACAAGCTGTGCCTCCTGCTCGGACGAGTACAGCGCATTCGGCGGATACTGCTCTCCCTCAAAGCGGGTGTTCGAGAGCACGGGGTTCTGCTTTGGTTGACATCCAAGCGCGACGCACAGCGAAGCACACACGACAGCACACGACAGCACATCCATCCGTGATCTGTATTGCTCGTGACGGGCGCTCATACTGAGCGCGACAGCCTACCCCCGCACTGCAAGATCTGGCGTACCGCGCCAGTCGATGGTGCCTTCGTGACGGAGCGCACAGGACGCCAGAACCATCCATCCCGCCCCGCATGACGCAGTCGCTGAGCAACCCTTGCATCCATACGCCACACCACAAAGTGCACTTCACGGTGCGATGTCTGAAACACGAATGATCCGCAGCACCTCAGAGCACTCTTGTGGATCCCAAGGCGCGCAGCCAGCATCGCTGCAGAGAGACGCCGACCACTCTCCTCCATCGGCGGGAAGGGCAAGCGAGCCCACAGTCCCCGCGGAGGCAGAATGCACTGCGCCATCCACCCCGCAGACTCCGCAAGAATGGCCGCGCGGTGGACACGCATCCGCTTCGGCGCAGACCGCACCGCGGGAATGCGCTGCTGACTTCCCATACGCCTTGCCCTGCACAATGCGCTCAGCGGGCACTCCTCGCACCTCGGCAGCCGCGGCGTGCAGATCGTCGCACCCAATTCCATGAGCCCCTCGTTCGCACAACTTGGGTCATCCGCTGCATCGACATACTGCTGTGCGCGCCTCCATACCCAGCGTTTGCCTGTGCTCTTGGTGAGATTCACCGCACGACCATGCACACGCATGATCACGCGCGCAACATTCCCATCGACAATGGCCTCACGCTTGCCGAACGCGATCGATGCGATCGCCCCGGCGCAGTAGGGACCGATTCCGGGGAGCGCCTCCAATTCATGCCGCGCCCGCGGAACGTGCCCGCGGTGCAGCGCCACCATCGCCTTCGAGGCAGCGTGGAGGTGACGCGCTCGGCGGTAGTAGCCAAGCCCAGCCCACGCAGCAAGCACATCTTGCTCCGGGGCCCGCGCAAGGCTTGAGATCGTCGGGAATCGCCGCAAAAACTGCTGCCATGCATCACAGACACGCACAACCTGCGTTTGCTGCAACATGAACTCACTGACGACAGTCCCATATGCAGTGCGCCTCCGCCGCCAAGGCAGGTCGCGCGCGTTTCCCTTGAACCACTGCTCGACTCGCAGCGGAAACGCCTTGGGTTCAACTGCAGCGCACACAGCACCTTGCGCGTAAGGCATTTCGCCCGTAGCGTACGCGATCCGGCGGGCTTCCATGGCAAAGCTCTTCTACACCATTGACGAGGCTGCAGCGAAACTCCAAAAGTCGGAGTCGGAGCTGCGCGCCATGGTCGATTCGGGCCAGTTAGAAGAGTTCAAGATGCACGATGTCACGCACTTCAAGAAGGCGGTCATCGACCAGCTCGTCATCGATGACATCGGGAACATCGAACTCTCGCTCGAGGACGACAACTCGGCTCCTGTGAAGCCTGTTGATTTGGACCTCGATATCAGCAACAACTCGGGCAGCGCCGTTCTCGATGAACTCAAGTTCGATGATGAGCCCACCCCCCCAGCATCAACTGCGGGCGGCAGCGGTGCCGGTGCCGAGCCCGATCTGCTCGACCTTGACCTCGCTGACTCGGGCATCGCACCTGCGCAGGTGCCACCACCCACGGCAGCAAGCGCTGGCGGATCGGGGAGCGGCCTGGCGCTCGATCTCGATGACTCCGGCCCCATCGCACCCCCCCCAACGGCCAACTCTGGGAAATCGGCCCCTTCTGGATCTGCCGGCGAACTCGACCTTGGACTCGATCTTGAACTCGGACTCGATGACTCCACTGAGAAACCAGCCCCGCCTGCAGCGTCGACCCCGGCGAGCGACTCTGGGTCAGGGATAGTGCTCAACGACATGAGTGGATCGATGGCAGCACCCACCAGTGCGCAGCCAAGACGGCGCGTTGCGTTGGACGGTAGTTCGATCGCCGGCGATGATCTCTCACTGGAGCCTGTTCGAAGTGGTCTTGACGACTCTGCCGATGCTGATGCATCGAGCATCAGCGCTGCACTGCTCGATGATGGCGTGGACTCCTTCGACGGCGGCGGATCGCTCTCAGCGGACACAGATCTTTTTGCGCCGAGCGATGAGAGCGGTGAGAGCGCTGACGAGCCTTTCGCAGATGCCGCGGGAGCAGCCCCAGTGATGGCGGCGGCTCCGGCGGCACGAAGCGCGACGCCAATCATGATCGCGGCAGAGACAGTCGACGGTGCAGCGAGTGGACTCGGCATCGGACTGATGGTTGGCGCGCTTGCATCCATCCTCATCGCTGCGCTCATCGTGGTTGCAACGCGCTCCTCAGGTGGATCCGCCCTTGCGGTTGAGATCACCGGGGACAACATGATGCTCTGGCTCGGCGGACTCGCAGGCGGCACACTGCTTGCCGGCGGCATTGGCTTCTTTGTCGGAAAGTCCATCGACGGATGATCCTCAGCGGCTTTGGGATGCGTGAATGGGGGCTCGCCACGCTCGCTGCAATTGCCGCGATTCTTCTCTTCGGGCCATCCTGGTGGCTGATCACCATCGTGAGCATCCTCTGGTTCGCGGTCGCGGCGTTCTTCCGTGATCCACTCTTTCGGAAACCAGCCACCGACACCCCAAGTGATCTCGTCAGTCCCGCCGATGGCGTGATCTCCGCCGTAGAGACGATCGACCACCACCCAGCGACTCATGGACCAGCCGTGATTGTTCGCATCTTCCTCAGCGTGCTCGATGTGCACATCAACCGAATGCCCTGCGCCTGCAGCGTCGTGTCGGTCATGCACACACCTGGCCAATACCTCGATGCGCGCTCGGAGGAGAGTGCAAAGGTCAACGAATCGAATCTGCTTGTGCTCGAAGCGACAGGCGGGACGCGCCTGGGTGTACGGCAGGTGTCGGGTGCCATTGCTCGTCGCATCGTGTGCCCCGTGGTTCCAGGCCAACGATTTGAACGCGCTGCACGCTTCGGCATGATCAAGTTCGGCTCGACGACCGAGCTCATCATTCCTGCGGTGCACGCATCAACGGTCCGAGTCCAGAAGGGCGCGCGGGTGGTGGGCGGCGTCACAGTCCTCGCCTCTCTTCACGCGGCTCCGTCACACACCTGATCTCATTCACTCCGAGGTCTGATCCTTCGGCGAGCGCGGCCACTGAGGTTGCATGCGCCCAAGGACTCGGCGCGCGCGCGCGATGGCGCCGCCAAGCGCAGGCCCAAGCGCACGCCCGACTCGTTCCAAATCAGGACCAAAGGGCCGCCGGCCATCGCGGAAGGCGATCACCACCGCGGACGACTGGGCCAGTTCACCTTCGGTGCAGGGGAAGGCCAGCACGGACCGACCGGGAAGAACGCCCTGCAGTTCCACCCAACGGGGTGCAAGTGCCTGCCCATCCGCGATCCGTACGACAGCACGCTGCGCCGCGATGCTCTCGCACCAACCCGTCGACAGATGCTCGAGCATGCCACCTGCAGCCCGCCGCGACAGATCGTCGCGCACATATCCGCCCACGATAAATCGCTCCCGCTCACGAACGAAAAGCGACACATTTGTGGGCCCCACACGCGCGATGAAGTACTGCAGACTCCACTCGATGATCGGCGCTGGTTCCACTTCCATCGAGAGAATCGCATTGCACTCGCTGCGCATTGAAGCCACCGCTTCACGCTCCTCCGCATCCGAACGCGCCTTCGACAAGTCCGCGCACGCTTTGCCGAGGCGTTCCTCCAAGCCGCGCCGCTCCTGCGTCAGACGTGCACACGCACCCTCCACCAGACGCGATCGCTCATCACGGCTGCGCCGCTGCACACTTTCAAGAAGCCAGCGTGCCACGCGCCCCGAAGACCACGCGCCGCTCCACTGATCGCGTTCGAGCCAATCACTCAGCCCGACGCCAAACAGTGCAGCCACCATGCCCGTGACGTCCACCGCGTTTGCGCTCGGATGACCAACCAAAATCACGCCTGCATGAGGACGAACTTCTCGAAGCGCAGTCAACCACGCGGTCCCCTGCGCCTGCGTTCCGAGACAGGCGGCATCGACGACCACCGCATCGGCCCAGTGCGACGCGATCCACTCCGCCGCCTCCTTCACATCAGTGCTGCGAGCAAGCCGCGGCACGACGCCAAAATCACTGCATGCAGTCCATTCCTCAGAAACTTCGAGTGCACCGATCAGCAGCAGCACTGGACGATCACACTTCGCATGATGACTCGCATCGTCTTCCATCGCGCCCTGTTTCGGCGCTTGCGCCCCCCGACTCCACGGAAAGCGCGAACTTCAGTGAACTTCGCGCTCAGGAGCATCTGGACGCAATGGATATCGGGCGCGCCAGTTCAAAACGGCCTCTGGTTCGCGCGGATAACGCACCGTCAGCGACAGCGCATCGCACAGATGCCCCGCCTGCAGTTGCCGCTCCGCGACCGTAAGGCAGGCGCTTGCAGTGAACAGCGGCTCGATCACCGCCAGACCTGCAGCGTGCGCGGCTGCATGCAGCCCCGGTGGCGCATGCACATCCGCAATCAGTGTGCACACCTTTGGCGGCAATTGTGCATCATCGCGCCAGCCTTCCTCCACCACCGTCACCGACCCATCGGACTCCGCGCGGACAACCGACAGCCAGCACCCGCTGCCCTTGCTTGCAAGTGCCACCGCCACACACGACCCATGGATACTCCACTGCGCACGGAGCGCTTCCGCGGCCACCAGACAACTCCGCACATCGATCGCAGGAATCCCAAGCGATTCGCAGAGTCCCTTCGCGGTGGCAACCGCGACACGCAACCCCGTGAACCCGCCAGGGCCGGTCGACACGGCAACCGCACCGATGTCACGGGGCGCGACCGCTGCATCACGGCAGATTCGGTCGATCGCCGGCAGCAGCAGATCGCGCTCACGCGGATCGCCCTCGGCGAGGATGTCGCTTCGCGCACCACTTCCCGTCCGCAGCGCCACTGACACCGTGCGTTGGCTGCTTTCGATCGCCAACAGCGCGCGGGTCATGGCAGCGGTCTGTGCAGCACGAGCGGAATCGCCTGCTTCACCAGTTCGTCTGCGCTTGGTAGCGGCTGATCCAAGGCGATGAACACCACCGCGCCACGTTCGTGATCGCTGTTGAGCACCACCAGACCATCCGCGGGAGATGCCGCACCCATCTCCACGAGACAGTGCCCCACGACAAACAGCTTCGCGTGAAAGCGCGCGAGCAACGTCTGCACATGTTCAGGGTCCTGCGTTCGTCCCCAGACAACCGTCCACGCGGTTCCCTTCGGCGAGCGGTAGTCCGCATCCTCCAACTGTCGGTCAAACGCACCATCATCAAAGTCGTAGCGACCGGGAATCGAGTGCGCGCACCACAACCCGTTCTCCGCACGCAGCACAAGCGGGAACGCGAGGATGAACTCACGGATCGCCGTCGCCACCTCCTCGGCGCGTTCCCCAAAGACATACTCCAGTCCATCGTCGAACATGGCCACTTGATCGCCACCACCCTTGCTGACTGCCATCCGCTGGCACTGCGCCAACTCGTGGTTGGCCAGCAGCGGATGAACCTGCAGCGGAAATGCACTCACCAACTGTGCAACGACCGCCAGATTCCGATACGACATATCCATACGGTCCACCAACCTCTCGCCATGGATCAATTCGTGCAGCATGACATGATGGTCGGGCGACGCATCGAGTTCCGAAAGCTGCACGATCGCCTGCAGATGCCCAGGGAAATCGTGAATGTCTCCAGTCGCCAGCAGTCGCCCGCGCGGCGGCAAGTGGACGGTCGAACCGCGCCGCAGAGGTGAGCGCAGCAGATTGTCCGCAGCACGCTCAAACAACTGGATCATCTCGTCCGCGTCAATGCAGTTTGGTCGCGGCAGTTCCATCCCTTACTGCCCTGCCGAGGTTGCCGCCGACTCTGCCACCTGCATCGACACCGCCACCACTGCCGACCCAGTCGCCGTCGTGATCTCGATGGGCGCGTAGATCGCACCGCGCGCCGTTGGTGCAGGCGCGACACGAACCTGCACTTCCACATCGTCCTTTGTTCCAGCCTTCGTTCCTTCGAGCGTCGCAACAAGGTCTGGCGAAAGCGACCGCACCGACTTCACTTGCGACCAGTCGCTGCGCACCACGGCTCCCTTTCCCTTTGGGTTGTAGTGCTCGATCACAACAGGCACCACCACCGATGACCCAAGCGCGACGCGGTTGGCAAGCAGCAGCGGCTCTGGGATGAACCAAAAACGCGCCTCCTTGCCCGGATCGGCGCGCACCCCCGTGCACTCATTGCGAAAGCGCAGCGGGATCAGCGGACAGTCGGCTCGATCCGTCTCCACCACCCACCACAGCGGCATCTTCTCGCAAGGGGCGTTCGGAAAGTTCCAGCGCAAGACGTAGGTCGATCGCGGTGCATCACTCGCCGCATTGAAGTCCACGAAACTCGGAGCCACGCCTCCCGCACTCAGAACACGAAACGGCTGCTGATCCTCACTGCTCAGCTGCACCAGACCCGTCATCGTCCCCTTCAGCGCATCCACAAAGGCGGGGGTCGCACGAATCGGGAGTGTGGCATCCGCCTTCAGCATCGCCATCGTGGGCGCGCCAAATCCCTCGAAGGTGATGAATACCTTTGCATCCTTCTCGCCGGGCGTGGTCGGGACGGCGAGCGTTGCGGCCACTTCCACGCTGCCCCCCACTGGGATCACTGTGCCGGGCGCAAGCGAGACATCGGTGCATTTGCAACTGGGCGTGACGGCTTTCACCGTCACCGCGTTCGGCGCCAAGTTCCGCAGCGTGAACTTCCCGGGCAACTTGCTCCCCGGCTTCACCTTGCCAAAGTTGATCTGTGGCGGTTCCACCGCGACAGGAGCCGGTGGCACCACCTGCTGCTGCGACTGCGCCTCAGCCCAGCCAGCCGCCAGAGCCGATACAACCGCTGCACAAAGAAAAGACTGCCGCAAAAACCGCATGCGCCTATTCTACGACCCTCGTGGAGTGGCTTACGGTCGACAGCGCGATTGCATTCATTGCGCTCGCCGGACTCGAGATTGTGCTCGGGATCGACAACGTCATCTACATCGCCATCCTGTGCGAGAAGTTGCCGCCCGCGCAGCGCGACTTCGCACGAAAGGTCGGCCTGCTCTTGGCGATGGGCATCCGCATCGCGCTCCTGTTTTCCATCGCTTGGCTCGCGAGCCTCACCGAACCGCTCTTTTCGATCATCATCGCGAAGCACGAAATCGCACCGAGTATCCGCGACCTCGTGCTCGGGCTTGGCGGGCTGATTCTGATGGCCAAAGCGGTCATCGAAATGCACCACCAAGTCGAAGGACCCGCGCCATCGAAAACCGCTTCCGTGAGCAAGGCAGTCCTCGGTCTCGTGCTCGTACAGATCTGCCTAATGGACATCGTGTTCTCCGTCGACTCTGTCATCACAGCCATCGGTATGGCAAATCAAATCAGCGTGATGGTGGCGGCGATCATCGTTGCGGTACTCGTGATGATCATCTTTGCCGGCAAGGTGTCGGAGATCGTCACGCGACATCCGACCCTGAAAACGCTCGCGTTGGCGTTCCTTGTGCTCATTGGTGCAGGGTTGCTCCTGGAAGGCATCAAGGTTCACATTCCAAAGGGCGCCATCTACTTCGCGATGGCGTTCTCCCTTGGCGTCGAACTCATCAACATCAAGATCAGATCAAGACACAACAATACAGCCACTCCGCCGAGCGGCCGTTGATGCGCCGAGAAACAACTGAGACGAGCGGCGAAACCGATCAGCCAGTCCAAGCCGAGAGCATCGCGGCGAGATCACCACCGTTGGTGGTTCCGTCGCTATTGATATCACCACAAGTCCCGCCCCAACAGCTCAGCAGCAACGTGAGGTCCGCACCATTCACCAAACCATCGTCGTTGAGGTCCGACGGATTCGGCGGCACGCAGGGCACTTCGCCACTCTGCGGAACGATCTTGTAGATCTGTCCGCCGTGGTCAACCATGTACAGCTCACCTTGAGCGTCTTCGCCAAACGCCACGATCTGGTTCACGGTCTGCCCACCGACTGCGGTCGCGAGTTCTGAGTTCCGGGTCGTGAATGCGGTCACCGCTCCGTTCACCATCTTCATCGACCATGAGTTGTTCGATCCATAGTCCACATAGAAGTAAATGCCCTGCATATCGGGCATCGCGCAGCCGCGGTAGACGCGCCCACCCGTGATGCTGTAACCACCGGCTGAGTTGTGCGCGTACGTGCGGACTGGCGCAGTCAGTCCCGTGCCGTTGCATGTGCAACCGGACAATCCTGTGCAGGAAGTTCCTTCCGTGCAGCGCCAGCCGTAGTTCCGACCGCCCGCCGTGCCGTTGGGCTCATAATCCACTTCCTCGACGGCGTTCTGCCCGACATCAGCGATGTACATGTCGCCGTTGGCCTTGTCGAAGCACCAGCGCCAAGGGTTGCGCAGACCGTACGACCACACGGTGTCGTCCGCGGTCGTCGAACCGCCCACGTATGGATTGGTTGCTGGCACGGTGTAATACGGCGGCGACCCACCAACGGTGGGCGTGATGCGATGCATCTTGCCCAAGCGGCTCGAAAGATTTTGCGCCACATTGCCCGGGTCATTCGCGCTGCCACCGTCGCCCGTGCCCATGTACAGATCACGCGTGCCGGGCTTGAAATGAATATCACCGCCGTTGTGATTGGAGTAAGGATCCGACCAAGTCATCATCACGACGCCCGTGCCGTTGGCAACATTTGGGTTGCTCGAAACGGTGTACCGAGCGAGATTGTTGGTTCCCGATCCCGTGTAGTACACATAGAACTGCCCATTGGTCGCGTAGTCAGGATCGAACGCCATTCCAAGCAGACCCTGCTCGTCACTCGTGGATGCGCCGCCCGTCACGATTGGGTCGATGTTCAGAAAGTTCGTCGTCAACAGTGTCGGGGTCGCACCGAGTTGGATGATGCGAATGCGCCCAGCTTTCTCAAGCACAAAGAGTCTCGTCTCATCGCCAGGAGCATGACCAATCCATGTCGGATACACCAGGCCCGTTCCAATGACCAACTTCGGGCGGATCGCCGTGACGCCTGCATCAGCAGAAGCACACAGCATGGCACAGCTCAGGACGGTCGTGGTCAGCGAGAGAGCGGTTGAAACGGTGGTTGGGCGCATAGTTGGTCTCTTTCGAGCTTTCGCTTGGGGAGGAGTTGACATTCGGACTATAGAGTGAAAAACCGCATCATTCAAAAGAAATGACAAGAGTTACTGAGTATTGCGCGTCGGAACCGCCCCCGCAGGACCTCGGCCCCCGCCTCCCTTTGCAGCAGCGCACAATTGTTCAACTGCCAAATCGAGCTCCGCCTGCGTCTTTGCCCAGCGTAGCCCAGGCAGATCACCGCACTGATAACTGTTGTCTGGGTTGGTTGCATAGAGCAGATTCTTGAACCACGGGCGTCCAGGGAGCCCCTCCGCGCAGAGAAACTGACGGTCTACCCCAGAACTTGGCTGACACCCCTCGAAGCAGGCGGCAACCTGCGCCGCCGCGGCCGCACGCGCGCCGGCAAGGGGATCTCGGGCAGCCGAGGCAGATGCAGCATCGGTCCCCGTTTCATTCCCCGCCCGCTGCAACTTCCCGCAATCTTCGAGCACCACGCGTACCACATCGGGCGCCGACTCCCAAGCCGAACCAGAAGATGACAGCAGCGCCACCACGGAGACCGTCGCCTTGCTCACGAGCACCGCACTTGCGTAGTCCTCACCAACGGACTTCCGATACCACGCCGTCGTGTCATAGTTCGAGTGATACGCCGTACCGGGCGCCCCACCCGCGCCAATCGAAGCACAGGGAACACCCGCGTGGAACAGGAACCCCACGTGGTCGCTGCCGCCTCCAGGCGCACCGATCTTCGCGGCATCGATCCCGCTCGCCGCTGCAACGGCAGCGCGAATCGATGGCGACGCGGATACTCCGAGATTCATCCCCATCGATGCCATATCGAGATTGATGTAGGCGCGAGCAGTCGCGAGCTGCGACATGTTCGCTTCCACCCACTCCGTCGAACCGATGATCCCGAACTCTTCGGCACCCCACGCGCAGAACAGCAGATCGCACGCAGGTCGCTGCCCCGAAGCCGCAGCACTCGCGAACGCACGCGCACACTCCATCAACACGATTGTTCCAGCGAGCGGGTCAGCTGCACCAAAGCCCCACGCATCGTGATGGCATCCGATGATCAGCGTTGTGCCGTCGCCCGACGAACCACGAAGCCGCGCGATCACATTCGCCGTGCGCTTGATCTCACGCCGCTGCTCCACCTGCATGCGCACGCGGCACGCGCTGCCACCCGTCAGCCGGTACTCCATCTGCATCCCGCCCCGCCACGACTCATCACGGATGGGCTCACCTGTCATGCGCGACATGATCTGCCCAGCAGCCGCGTACCCGATCGGCTGCACCGGAAGCTTTGGGAACGCAACCTCCGCTTCGGACAGTCGCTTCGCGTCCTTCGTCGCCGTCCAACCGGGCGTGAGCGGATCACCCGGATAGCCAAGCGACAGCATCGAACCTCGCTGAATGCACGACTCGTTTGCCCACGGACCCGCCGGGTAGATCTCACCCTTGGTGAAACCGCTGTCGGCAGGATCGATGTACACCAGCAAGCCAGCCGCGCCCGCCTCGCGCGCGAAGCGTTCCTTGAAGCCGCGGAAGTTCCCGCCGTACCGCGCAAGAACGATGCGACCGGTCAAGTCGATCCCCCACTCCTTCAGCTTCGCGAAGTCCTCCGCTCTTCCATAGTTCGCATACACCACTTCACCTTCGACTTCGCCCGATCCACCGTACGCACACCAGCCCCAGTTCAAGTCGGGGTGCGCAGCTGCGGGATCCTCCGCAAGATTGCGCTCGATCACGGGCAAGACGCCGCGACGAGCACTTGCAGGCGGCGCGGCGGCGCCATCCGCGCCCACGATCTCCACTCGCGCGGAAACGGGCACGGCAAGCAGCGGCCAGAACTCGAAGACCTCCGTCTCAAGCCCCATCCCGCGAAACGCCAACTCGATGCGGCGAATCTCACGCGCGTCGCCAGCCGTTCCAGCCACATGCGGCTCCGATGCAAGCAGATCATGGAACTGCCGAAGACTCTTGGCATCCACATGCGAAAGTGCAGCATCACGGACCGCCGCCACATCGGGCGAATCGGAACGCACGGGAATGGACGCACTCGGATCATCCGCAGCGGCCAGTGCCGCAAGCGAGATCACCATCGTCACGACCACGCGCATCATCACTGCTTGGCAGCCGCACCAAGGACTTCGGGCCACGGGTTGCCCACATGACATGAGCGCCCTGTCTTGTCCACATAGTCCTGGTGATACTCCTCCGCAGGGAAGAAAGTCTTTGCCGCCTCCACCTGCGTCGCGATGGGCTTTCGGAAGGCGCTCTTGGCAGTCAGTTCCGCCACATAGGCGCGCGCTTCCTCCAACTGCTGCGGCGTCGCGCAGAAGACGCCGCTGCGGTACTGCGTCCCCGCATCGGGTCCCTGCCGATTCACCTGCGTCGGATCATGCATCTTGAAGAACCCCTGCAGAAGCTGGCGGTAGGTGATCACGGTCGGATCGAACACCACTCGCACCGCCTCTGCGTGCCCTGTATCGCCATCACACACCTCGCGGTAGGTCGGCTTGTCCGTCTGCCCTTGCATATACCCGCTCTCTGCGGAAATCACGCCGGGCGCCTGCTGGAAGATGTGCTCGATCCCCCAGAAGCAACCACCTGCGAAGTATGCGGTCTCGGTCTTGATCGGCTTGCTCTCGCTCGGCATCTCGCTTCCCTTCTCGACGAACTTCAGTGCGGCACTGTTCAAACAATACCGCAGTCCTGTCGGCTTCGGCCCATCCTCGAACACATGACCAAGATGCGCACCGCAGCGCGCACAGTTGATCTCCACACGCTTCATCCCATGGGAATCGTCCTCGCGCTCCGCCACATGCGCACGGTCCACGGGCGCGAAGAAACTTGGCCAGCCCGTCCCCGAGTTGAACTTGCTGTTGCTCGCAAACAGCGGCAACCCGCACACCACGCAGCAGTAGGTGCCATCCTTCTTGTTGTCCACTAAGTTGCCGCAGAACGCCCGCTCCGTCCCCGATTGCTGCGTCACTCGAAACGCCTCGGGATCCAACGCGCTCGCCAACTCCTTCACACGCTCCTTGGACAGCGGCGTGATGTCATAACCCGACCGCGAGTACACGCGACCCGCAGGCACCACATTCGAAGTCTTCACTGGTTCACTCTCCTTCGGCTGCACCACCACCACACTTTGCGACTCATCGCACGCCGACGCAAACGCGGCGATCTGCACGGCACAGAGAAACGCCGCGACACGGATCAGACTTGGCTTGTTCTTGTGTTCCATCTGTCCTCGCACAACACCACACGCACTCTTTCACCGATAAGCGTAGGTCCAAGTGCACTTCAAGTGGATTCCGCCCAAACACGCAGTACACTTCCACCGTCTTTGACAATCGGGGCCGAATTGGCTTCGACCGGCCAGCCATGGCCTGTCGTGGCGCGTCGTGGAAGCATCTAGGCCACGTAAAAATGATGCACAACACGTCTGCCAATACGCAGTACGCACTCGCGGCCTAATTGGTCCGCGCGGTCACCCCGTCTGACGCCCGATGAGGCGGGGGACCGACACACATCGGGCTGGTTGCCAAGGGC